>NZ_JAPCIQ010000121.1:0-8625 GCF_027707405.1 Aeromonas sp. QDB68
GGAGCGGGAAACGAGACTCGAACTCGCGACCCCGACCTTGGCAAGGTCGTGCTCTACCAACTGAGCTATTCCCGCATGACTGCTTGCGTGCCAGTTACCTGACAACGAGGCGCATTATACGTACCCCGAGCCCGGGCACAACCCTTTTTTCTCACTTTGAGCCCTTTCTCGTGCTGTTTGCTCACCCTTTAGACGCCTTGGTCGAAAATCCCCCCGCTCCCTGTGACCCGACGAGCGAATTTAAGATAAAGCCATTGAAATAGTTAGCCTTTAGTCAGAAACTCATCGCGCTTAGTAACTGGATTCTCAATTGAAAATCATGCGATGAAATGGAACTTCAGGCCTCGGGGGCTCAGACCGCAGCTGATGCTGGCTTTTTTCATGTTGGGCCTGGTGCCCTTCCTGGTCGTCACCCTGTTTTTCCTCTATAGCCACGGCAAGGATCTCACCACCCAGACCTCCAACCATCTGGTCTCGGTGCGCAACATCAAGAAAAACCAGCTGCAAGACTACTTCGGCAACCTCAAGGAGCAGATCATCAACTTCTCCCAGCAGGACTTTGCTGGCAACAGTATCGGTCGCTTCTACGGTTTCACCGGTGCCTTCGAGAAGCTCGGCACCACGCCGCAGGAGGCCCGTGCCCGCGCCCAGGCCCGCTATGTGCCGGGCTCCTGGGACAAGCTGCAACAACCTGACAGTCAGGTGGAGATAGAGCCCTCCATCAGCGCCCTCATCCTGGCAGACGAGATGTATGGCCGCGTCCACCAGCGCTTCCATCGCGGCTACGCCGACATGGTGCGCAAATCCAACTACAGCGACATCTTCCTGGTCGACCTCAACGGTGACGTGGTCTACTCGGTCACCAAGCAGGCCAACTTCGCCACCAACCTGCTCTCGGGCCCCTACCAGTCCAGCGGTCTTGGCAACACCTTCGCCAAGATCAAGCGCCGCCTCGATGGCGGCCAGAAGCCCCAGCAGATCTTCGAGTTCACCGATTTTGGCCGCAACGAGCTGACCGGCCAGGTGGTCGCTTACCTCGCCGCCCCCGTGATGCAGTATGACTATGTGCGCGGCGTGGTCATCTTCGAGCTGCTGCCGGACAAGCTCAACCAGATCATGGCGGAGCGGGAGGGGCTCGGCGCGACCGGCGAGACCATTCTCATCGGCCCGGACAAGCGGATGCGCGCCAACGCCTGGCTCGCCCCCGAATTCAGCGTGGAGAACAGCTTCAGCCCCGACTTCCGGCCGCTGCAGACCCCCCTCATCATCAAGGCCCTCTCCGGGGAGCAGGGGGTCGGCCCCTTCCTCTCCTACCACGATGACGAGGTGCTGGCCGCCTATACCCAGGTGAAGGTGTTCGATACCGAGTGGGCCTTCATCGCCGAGATCTCCACCAGCGAGGCCTATGCCCCCATCCGCCAGCTCGAGACCCTGGTGATCCTGCTGGGGGCAGGCTCACTGCTGCTGCTCATCCTCTTCTCCCGCTGGCTCTCCCACTCCATCACGGCGCCCCTGCGATCCCTCACCGCCGCCGCCGAACAGGTGGCGGACGGCGCCCTGGATCACCCCATCACCATCCCCCGCACCGACGATGACATCGACCGGCTGGCACAGGCATTTCGCCACATGCAGCGCTCGGTGAAGGACAAGATCGAGCTCATCGAACGCCAGACCCAGGAGCTGCAACAGCAGGTCAAGCTGACCCACAAGCAGAACCTCAGCCTGCAACAGGCGGACAAGCTCAAAGACGAGCTCCTGGCCAACACCTCCCACGAGCTGCGCACCCCCATCCACGGCATCAAGGGGATGGCCGAGTCCATGCTCGCCAGCCAGCAGGACCTGACCGAAGGGCAGCAGAAACAGCTCGGCCTCATCATCAAGAGCGCCGACGGTCTGGCGCGCCTCGTGGACGACTTGCTCGACTACCACCAGATGCGCTACGGCCAGCTGGAGATCCACCCCCAGCCGGTCTCCTCCAAGGGGGTCATCCGGCTGGTGCTGGATCTCTGTCAGCACCTCGTGCAGGCCAAGCCCCTCACCCTGGTGGACAAGAGCCCCGCCGAGCTGCCCCCTGTGCTGGCGGACGAGCAGCGCCTCGAGCAGGTGCTCTACAACCTGGTGGGCAACGCCATCAAGTACACCCCCCAGGGCAAGGTGGTGCTGAGCGCCCTGGTGGAGGGCAACTTTCTGCGCATCAAGGTGACCGACACCGGCATCGGCATCGCCAGGGACCACCTGGAGCACATCTTCGAGCCCCTGGTGCAGATGAGCCCGGAAGTGAGCAAGCAGGGAGCGGGCCTCGGTCTCTCCATCACCCGCCAGCTGGTGCACCTGATGGGGGGGGAGCTGTTCGTGGAGAGCGAGCCGAGCGTCGGCTCCACCTTCGCCTTCACCCTGCCGCTGGCCAGCGGCAAGGCGGGCAGTCTGACCCTCGACAGCCGCCAGATAGAGCACCAGCTGGTGCGCCAGCAGCCCGTCATCCTGCCGGACTGGGAGAGCGAGGACCTGCCGCCCCCGCCGCAAGATGCCCCCGTCATCCTGGTGGTGGACGACGAGCCCATCAATTTGCACATACTGCGCCACCTGCTGCAGCCCTGCGGTTATCGAATCCTGCCCAGCAGCGACGGTCACGACGCCCTGACCAAGCTGGCTCAGGAGCCGGTGGATCTCATCCTGCTTGACGTGATGATGCCCACCCTCTCGGGCTTCGATGTCTGCCGCCGTCTGCGCCAGCAGCACCCCAAGGAGAAGCTGCCGGTGCTGCTGCTCACCGCCCTCAACCAGCCCAAGGAGATTGAAGAGGGTTTCAACGCCGGGGCCAACGACTATCTGGTGAAACCCTTCTGCAAGGAGGAGCTGTTCGCCCGGGTGAGAGCCCTGCTGGAGGCCAGCGCCGGGCGCGCCTCCCTGGTGGAGAACCGCCTGCTCAAACAGGAGATAGAGCACCGTCTGCTGCTCCAGGAGCAACTGCACCAGGATCAGGAGCGGCTCCTCGCCCTGCTTGGCGAGGGGGCCGACCCCATGGTCTTCCTCGATGAGCAAGGAGGGGTGCTGTTTGCCTCCCGGGCCCTGGCGCGCCTGCTGGGTCAGGAGCCGGAAGCCATGGAGGGGCAGATGCTGGACGAGTGGCTGGCCGCCCCGCTGGCAAGCCAGTGGCCCGACATGACCGCGCAGCCGGAGCGGGAGCTGGACTTCCTGGTGGCGGGCCAGCGAGACACCCTCAACGCCCGCGCCCTGCCCATCAACCTGGGGGGGCAGCACGCCTATGCGCTGACCCTTGGCACCGAACCGCGCCAGGACGACAATCGCATGGCTGCACTGGAGAACGCCCTCAAGAGCCTCTCTCGCCAGGCCATCATCGAGGATGGCCAGTTGCTGGGGGAACTGAGCCGGCTGGGAGGGGAGTTCAGGTCGCTGGCGGACGATCTCATTCGCCAGCAGGATGACGAACCTCTGCGCCGCGCCCTGGTGGACACCATGCGTCTCACCCTGGAGACCTGGCAGCAGAGCACCGGCAAGGGCAAGATAGTGCTGGCGGAGAAGAGCAAGCTGTGGCGGGTCTACATGGACCGCTCCAGTCCCCAGACCCGCACCCTCGACAAGTACCTGAACCTCGACACCCTGCCCAAGGCACCGCGCTGGAAGACGGTGGTGGCCAGCGCCGAGTACGTGCTCAAGCACTGCTCCCTGAACGAGGTGCAGCACCAGAGTCTGCACCAGAGCACCCAGCGCCTTCGCCAGCTCGCCAGCCGCAAGGCATGAGTCTCCAACCCACAGCCACGTTGCTCTGATGATGGCTGCGGGATAGAAAACCAAGCACCAATAGCCAACTCTGGACACATCGACTCGCAGGCTTTCTGCGCCTATCAGGGGGATCGCGATGGCTGAGCTCGCGGGGTCGGCCAGATGACCCTGCAGGTGCGGGCCTATTCCCCATCACCATGTTGGTGACGAACCCGGGAGACCTGTCTGGGCCGGCAAGTGGCTAATCAGGTGAATGGACATTCGAGAGAATGGGGTAAGACTTCGCGACCCCGTGACCACAGGCCTCAAATCGGAAAAGACATTGGGAGATGGCTGAGGCGGGGGATGGACAGAGATGAGATAGAAATGACAAACCCGCGACGGACGCGGGCTTGAGGGGAATAAATGGCGGAGAGACAGGGATTCGAACCCTGGGTGGCATTGCTGCCACAATTGATTTCGAGTCAATCCCGTTCGGCCACTCCGGCATCTCTCCACGGGCACTCATATTGACCCAACCCTAGCCGGGAAATCAATGTAAATCTCGTTGCAGATCAGACGACTGGCGATAAAACCGCCATCCGGCGATCCCGCCCCTCCCAACGCCAGTGACTTTCACCCGGCAGCGCCTCCTCGCTCACTGTCTCCACCCTGTACCCGGTTCCGGGCGGGTGAATACGGCAAGCCTGATGGGCCAGTGACACCCTGTGACGCGCTCGCCACCGCCCTCCCGGCAGTCATGGTGCCGGACTGGTAATCCCCGCGGGATTCGTTGACAATCTCTGCTCATTTTTTGGAAGGGAACCCGTCCCTCGCCCCAGCCGATAGGAACAACCATGTTCAACACTCGTATCGTCTCACTGCTGCTGGCCGCCGCCAGCCTCTGGGCCGCACCTGTCTGGTCCAACACCTATCCCCTGCCGCCAGCGGACAGCCGTCTCATCGGCGCCCTGGAAGATTACATCGTACAGCCTGGCGATCATCTGGAACTGATCGGCAAGCATACCCGGACAGGCTTTCTGGCACTGCTCGAAGCCAATCCCGGCGTAGACCCCTATCTGCCCACCCCGGGCACCCGGCTCACTCTGCCGACCCAGATGCTGCTGCCCGACGTGCCGCGAGAAGGCATCGTCATCAACCTGCCTGAACTTCGCCTCTACTACTTCCCCAAGGGCAAGCAGGAGGTGATGGTGCTGCCCATCGGGATCGGTGACATCGGCCGCGAGACGCCGGAGATGACCACCACCGTCATTGCGAAAAATCCCAACCCGACCTGGGTGCCCGGCCCCATGGTCCGCAAGTCCTGGCTGGAGCAGAAGGGGATCGATCTGCCCGCCGTGGTCCCCCCCGGCCCCGACAATCCCCTCGGCAAGTTCGCCATGCGTCTTGGCTATGGCAACAAGGACTACCTCATCCACGGCACCAACAAGGATTTCGGGGTCGGTCTGCGAGTCAGCGCGGGTTGTATCCGGCTGCGCCCGGATGACATCGAAACCCTGTTTGGTCTTGTTCCCGTCGGCACCCCGGTCCGGGTCATCAACCAGCCGGTCAAGATGGCGGTGGAACCCGACGGTCGTCGCTGGCTGGAGGTACACTCCCCCCTCTCCCGCACCGAAGCGGAGATGGCACAAGGGGCGCCGCTGGTGCTCTCCCCCGAAGCCGAGCAGTTCATCGCTGCCCCCGACATCGACAGTGCCCGGGTGACCGCCCTGCTCGAGCGCAAGAGCGGGCTGCCCAAACCCGTGAGCGGCTGAAGGCCTGACCACCATGAACAGAATCAGTCATGTGGTTTGCCTGTTGCTTCTGCTGCCTGGCTCCGCGGCGATGGCGGACATCCTCTGGATGCACAACGGCGATCGAGTGAGCGGGACCATAGAGGAGATCACGGACGAGCAGATCCGCATCAAGCCCGCCTACAGTCAGGCCATGACGGTCCCGCGCCGCGCCATCAAACGATGGCGTCTGGACAAGCAGGAAAAACCCAAGCCGCTCACCAAGACGGGGATCCCCCTGCTGGACTCTCCTGACGAGGCCAATGCCTGGCTGCTGACAGGGAACGGGGATCTCAACATCAAGCTCAAGGAGAACACCAAGAAGACCAACAACGTCAATCTCAAGGTCTCCACCGAGTTTGCCAATCTGGACTGGCGTTACAGCCTGGATGGCGAGTACATCTACGAAACGGCGAACAACATCACCGACAGCCACGAATACAAGCTCAAACCCAAGCTCGACTTCTTCTTCGACGATCACTGGTTCCTGCGATCTTCCGTCGACATCGATTACAACATGATCGATGCCGGTTATCTGGAGATTGACTATGCTTCCGGCCCCGGCTACCGCTTCTGGAATGACAGGCAACGCCGGCTGGAGATCATCAGCCAGCTCGGCCTGGAGCGGGCCTATTTCAGGCCGGAGGTATGGAGCAATTCCGACCTGTTTGACGACAGGATCATCAATTACCCCTTCGTCAGCCTGGGGTGGGACTACCGGCAGCCCTGGACCCTCTGGGAAGAAAAATTCGAGCTGTTTGGCAAGGGCAGTTATGAAAAATTCGTCGATCAACCCTCCCCCTACCTGACCAGAAAGCAGTCCGTCAGCGGCAGCCTGGGCCTCAGGTACTATTTCAACGATCACCTGCGCCTCTCCTGGTCAAGCGAACTGGATTGGGACGATGCCTGGCTCGACTACCATGGCCTGCACAGGGATGTGAGCGAGAAGGAGTGGCGTCACCTCATCACCCTGGGAGCGAGTTTCTGACCCGCCAGAAACGACACAGGCCCACCGAAGTGGGCCTGTGTTCATGGACGCAAGGCGAGCGCGTCAGAAATAGATCCGGGTGACCGACTCGATGACGCAGCCAGGGCGACGGATCCCCTCGATCTCTATCTTGATTTCCTTGAGGAGCTCGATGCCCCCCTTGATGGGCGTGACACGCGACAGCTTGGTACGGGCGCGGATATTGCTGTCCACCTTGATGGGGTAAGGGAAGCGGACCTGCTCCAGGCCGAAATTCACCACCATGCGAGCGGTCGGGAACTCCGGCGTGCTCTCGTCCACCGAACCGGTCAACTGGGGCAGCAGGGCCAGAGTCAGGAAGCCGTGGGCAATGGTGGTCTTGAAGGGAGACTCGGCCGCCGCACGCTCGGGATCGGTGTGGATCCACTGATGATCGCCGGTCACGGTCGCGAACTGGTTGATCAACGCCTGGGTGACCTGCAACCACTCGCCCACATGGGTCTCTTCACCGATGCGGGTCTGCAACTCGGCATAGAGTGCCGCCGCTTCGCCTTCGAGCTCCACCACGGGATCCTGCGCCAGGGCAGGCTGGCCATTCGCTACCTGGGTGACTCTGGCAGCCTCTTGCTGGCGGGCATCCTGGGACTCCCCCTGCAGATCCAGCACTCTTCCCAGCAAGGGGTGAAGGTGTGCCTTTTGCTGAAACTCACGCCAGTAGTCGCGGATCGCCGGAGAGAGCCAATCCTTGAGCTCAAAGGGGTGTTGCGCCAGAATTTCGCGCTTGTGCTTCAGAAAATCGACAACTTTCATTTACCGATCCCTATTCGATTCAAAGCCTGTAAAGAGGTCTAACCAGTCCTATTTTATGAAAGTTTCATCAGCAAGTACAAAAAAATCTCGGCGTACACCTGTACCAGGCGCGAAAGTGGTCACTAACATGCGAGCAAACACGGGCAGGAAAACGATTGAATGTAAGGCTGCAAACGAATCAACATCTGAGCTGAAAAAGAGACGGGGCCCGTGTCGCCACTGAGCCCCGTCCTCGATCATCTCCCCTGGGCGGTCCACCAGCTCTTGCGCTGCTCATCGTCCAGGAAACTCCAGGCGAGGATCCGGCTCACCTTGTTGCCTTGCGCCATGTCGAGCACGCGAACCTCCCGCGCCCCCACCCGAGCCAGCGCCTTTCGTGCGGCAGGCAGATTTTCCTTTTTCGACACCAGCGAGCTGAACCAGAGGCATTGGCTGGCAAACTCCTTGCTCTGCTCTATCATGGCCGCCAGAAACGCCGCCTCGCCCCCCTCGCACCAGAGCTCAGCCTTCTGACCGCCGAAATTGAGCACGGGCGCCCCGGCCACTGCCTGGCCCTTGCCCAGGTTGCGCAGCTTGCGCTCCGTCCCCTTGCTCGCTTCCGCCAGAGAAGCATGAAACGGCGGGTTGCACAGAGTCAGGGCAAAGTGCTCCTTCGGCCCCAGGATCCCGCGAAAGACATGCTTGGGGTTACCCTGATGACGGCATGTGATCTGGTTGCCCAATCCATTGCTGGTGGCCAGCAGGGTTGCCGCCTTCACCGACACAGGATCGATGTCTGAGCCCACGAAGCGCCAGCCATACTCCCGGGCGCCCAGCAAGGGATAGATGCAGTTGGCCCCGACACCGACATCCAGCACTCGAACCTGCTTGCCCGTCGGTACGCATCCCGCGCTCTCCGCCAGCAGATCCGCGACGCGGTGCAGATAATCGACCCGCCCCGGGATGGGCGGGCAGAGGTAGCCAGGCGGCAGATCCCAGTGTTCGATGCCATAGTGCAGCGCCAGCAGCGCCCGGTTGAGCGCCTTGACGGCGGCCGGATCGGCGAAATCCAGGGTCCGGGTGCCGTGCTCGTTGACGAACACGAAAGGCGACAGCGCCGGGGTACGCAGGCAGAGCGCGTCAAAGTCGTAGGGGGCCTGATGGCGATTGCGCGGGTGCAATCCGGTTTTCTGCTGGGGTGTCATGCTGGACCTGCCGAGGATCAAGGGGGCCACACTATAGAGAGTCGGCCAGGGAAAGTCTAAAAGAGGGCCATAAAAAAGGTTCTTCGCGGGATCTTGGGGAAGTGGAAGTTGACAGACAGGGTGCTGGTAAACTGGCTGTCTCCAAACA
>NZ_JAPCIQ010000122.1:0-8570 GCF_027707405.1 Aeromonas sp. QDB68
AACCCAACAAGGAGTTTCGGATTCTTACACAGCCTGAGGATCGGTCAATGGATCCTTAACTGATCGGCATTAGCCTCTGGCGCCTTTTTTCATGTCGCCAAGTCTACCTCAGGCCACCGGTGTGAAGCGGCTCACCACCTGTCCCTGATGTTCAATCCACTCCATGAACATGGCGACGGGGCGGGCATAGACCTGACCATCCTGTTCGGATTGATAGATCACCAGCTGCTCCTGGGTTTCGGTGTGCAAGGCCAGGGCCAGAACCTGGTAATAGCCCCCCTTGAAATGGCGGTAGCGACCGGTGGCGGGTGCCTGCATGAGTAAACCTCGAGAGCGGGAAGATGAGCCCCCGTGCCTGCGTGCTCCCCTGGCAGACCGACGGGTCGGGGCCTTTTTTACCCCAGCCAATCGTGCCAGATGGGGGAGATATTTCAATACACTCATGTTGCTTTATGAATCTGCTCCTCATCTTTCACTGATCTACCAAAGAGAGGCAAACGATCATGCTGAATTTAACATTTCAACAACCCTGTTTCAGGGGTAAATATCAGGGATTTATTCCATAAATTAGATTGTTCTAGCATTCAATTCTGTGAAGAATAGGGGCAGAGAAATTTGATACTAAAAACAGCTTTTCTGCCAACGCGCCCCACGGGGAAGGAATCACGCTCACCATGTTCACTATCGACAAGTCGCACAAGCTCGACGATGTCTGCTATGACATCCGCGGCCCGGTGCACAAAGAAGCTCGCCGTCTCGAAGACGAAGGTCACCGTATCATCAAGCTCAACATCGGCAATCCGGCCCCGTTTGGCTTCGAAGCACCGGAGGAGATCATCAAGGATGTGATCCTCAACATGCCCCAGAGCCAGGGCTACTGCGACTCCAAGGGGCTCTTCTCCGCCCGCAAGGCGGTGATGCAGTACTACCAGCAAAAAGGGATGCGCAAGGTCGACATCGACGACATCTACATCGGCAACGGTGCGAGCGAGCTCATCGTGATGGCGATGCAGGCGCTGCTCAACAACGGCGACGAGATGCTGGTGCCCTCCCCCGACTACCCGCTCTGGACCGCGGCCGTCACCCTCTCCGGCGGCCATGCGGTGCACTACCGCTGTGACGAAGGGGCTGACTGGTATCCGGATCTCGACGACATCCGCGCCCGCATCACCCCGCGTACCCGCGGCCTGGTGCTGATCAACCCCAACAACCCGACCGGCGCCGTCTACGGCAGCGAATTTTTGCTTGAAGTGATCGAGATCGCCCGTCAGCACAACCTCATCATCTTCGCCGACGAAATTTACGACAAGATCCTCTACGACGATATCTCCCACACCAGCGTCTGCACCCTGTGCGACGATGTGATGGTGGTGACCTTCAACGGCCTCTCCAAGGCCTACCGCGCCTGTGGCTTCCGCCAGGGCTGGATGGTCATCACCGGTCCCAAGGGTCGTGCCAAGGGCTATATCGAGGGGCTGGAGATGCTGGCCTCCATGCGGCTGTGTGCCAACGTGCCCATGCAGCACGCCATCCAGACCGCCCTTGGGGGCTACCAGAGCATCAACGAGCTGATCCTGCCGGGGGGCCGCCTGCGTCGCCAGCGGGACAAAGCCTGGGAGCTTTTGAACGAGATCCCCGGTGTCTCCTGCGTCAAGCCCAAGGGGGCGCTCTACATGTTCCCGCGCCTCGACCCCAAGGTGTACGACATCCGCGATGACCAGAAGATGGTGTTCGACCTGCTGCAGCAGGAGAAGCTCCTGCTGGTGCAAGGTACCGGCTTCAACTGGCCTGCACCGGATCACTTCCGCCTGGTGTTCCTGCCCCGGGAAGAGGAGCTGGAAGAGGCCATCGGTCGCCTCGCCCGCTTCCTCAAGGGCTACAAGCAGTAAGCAAGGCTCATGAAAAAGGCTCCCGCGGGAGCCTTTTTGTTGTCTGTCGTTTTCTATTCGCGCCATCAGCCGTGCAGCAGGGCCCCGGCCACCAGCACCGCCATGGTGATGAGGGCCACCCCGATGATGAAGGGCAGCACCCAGCGCACGAAGCGATCGTAGGGGATCCTGGCGAGCGCCAGCCCCGCCACCAGGTGAGCGGCGGTGGGGGCGAACAGGTTGATCCAGCCGGAGGCGGACTGATAGGCGGTGATCACCAGATCCCGCGAGATGCCGGAGAAGTCCGCCAGCGGCCCCATCAACGGCATGGAGACGGTCGCGAGCCCCGAGGTGGAGGGAATGAAGAAGCTCAGGATGATGTGCACCAGATAGGCCATCAGGATGAAGACCGACGACGACAGCCCGCTCACCAGTCCCTCGGCCCAGTGCAAGATGGTGTCGATGATGACGCCGTGCTCCATCACCACATAGATGCCGCGCGCCACCGCTACCACCAGGGCAACCCCGATGAGATCCCGCGCCCCGTTCAGGAAGGTCGCCACGTAGTTGGACTCCGGCATCCGGTTGATGAGGGCAATCAGGATGGAGGCGCTGAAGAAGAGGGTGGAGAGCTCGTCAAACCACCAGCCCAGGGTGGGCAACAGATCGATGCCCAGATCCGACCAGGGCACCACCGCATAGATCATCAGCAGGAAGGTGCCGAAGAAGACCAGCATGGTGAGCTTCTGCTTGCCGCTGAAGGCGAGGTTGCCGCTCTTCATCTGGGAGAACTCGTCGTCATAAACGATATCGGCCAGCACGGAGCGGGACTTGTCCTGCTGCACCTGCCTGGCGTAGCGCATCACGAACCAAGAGGCGAAGATCACCAGCAGCAGCCACTGGATGACCCGCAGACCTATCCCCTCACCGATGGGGATACCCGCAAAGCCGGAGGCGATGCCGGTGGCAAACGGATTGACGGTGGAGGCGAGCACCCCGACCCCGGAGCCGAGCAGGATGATCCCGGCCGCCACCATGCGATCGAAGCCCGCCGCCATCATCACCGGCACGATGAGTGCCCAGAAGGCCACCGTCTCCTCCGCCATGCCGAAGGTGGAGCCACCCAGGGCGAACAGGGCGATCAGCACCGGGATGAGCAGTCGCTCGCGCCCGGCGAAGGTGCGCACTATGGCCCCGACCCCGGCATCGAGCGCCCCGCTTTGCATGGTCACCGCCAGAAAGCCGCCGATGATGAGCACGAACAGTGCCACGTCCGCCGCCTTGTGAAAGCCCTGGATGGGCGCCTTGAGCACATCGAATACCCCCTGGGGTTGGGAGGGGAGCTCGGTGTAACTGCCGGGTACCGGCAGCAATCGCTCGTCACCGCCGTAGTCGGCCGCGGCCGCCGCCGCAACCGGCTGCTGGGTCTTGGCCGTCACATAGTTGTATTTGCCCGCCGGCAGCACCCAGGTGAGGGCCGCCATCAGGGCGATGATGATGAAAAGCAGGGTATAAACCGTGGGGAGCTGGCGCTTCTTGGGCGCCTCATGGGATGTGGTCATGACTTTCGTACCTCGGCGGTGCCGTCTGTGATCCGGACAGCGCAAGCCTAGCGGGTTTGTTCGGGGAAAAAGGTGATCGCGGATAATAAACCTGAGGCAACTGGTTGAGTCTGCTGCAAAAAAACAGGGCCCCGCAGGGCCCTGTCTGTGCTGACGACCGACTTACAGCTCGACCACGTCGAATTGCACGTCCGGATTCACGTCCGCATCGTAGTCCACCTCGTCCAGCCCGAAACCGAACAGGCGCAGGAACTCCTGCTTGTAGCCGGTGTAGTCGGTCAGTTCACTGAGGTTCTCGGTGGTGATGGAGGGCCAGAGATCACGGCAGGTCTGCTGCACGTCTTCACGCAGTTCCCAGTCATCCATGCGGATGCGGGCCTGCTCGTCCAGCGCCATGTCGGCGCCGTACAGGCGGGTGCGCATCATGCGGTCCACCTGCTCCATGCAACCCTCGTGGATGCCCTTCTCCTTCATGATCTTGAAGGCCATGGAGATGTAGAGCGGCATCACGGGAATGGCAGAGGAGGCCTGGGTCACCACGGATTTGAGCACGGCCACGTGGGCGGTCCCCCCCTTGGCAGCCAGATCACCACGGATGGCGGTGGCGGCGCGGTCCAGATCTTCCTTGGCGCGCCCCAGGGTGCCATGCCAGTAGATGGGCCAGGTCAGGTCGGTACCGATGTAGGAGTAGGCCACGGACTTGGCGCCGTCAGCCAGCACACCCGCATCGCGCAGAGCCGCCATCCACAGCTCCCAGTCCTGGCCGCCCATGACGGTGATGGTGCTCTGGATCTCTTCCTCATTCGCCGGCTCGACGGTGGCGGTGATGATCTGATCCTTGTTGGTGTCGATGGCGGTGGAGGTGTAGACCTCGCCGATAGGTTTGAGGGCGGAGCGCACCACTTCGCCGGTGTCCGGCAGCTTGCGCACCGGAGAGGCCAGGGAGTAGACCACCAGATCGATTTGACCCAGATCCTGCTTGATGAGCTCGATCACCTTGGCACGGCACTCGTGGGAGAAGGCGTCACCGTTGACGCTCTTGGCGTACAGGCCGGCCTCTTTGGCGGCCTTGTCGAAGGCGGCGGAATTGTACCAGCCGGCGGAGCCCGTCTTGGTCTCGGAGCTCGGCTTTTCGAAGAAGACACCGATGGTGGCAGCTCCGCTGCCGAAGGCTGCGGCAATGCGAGAGGCCAGACCATAGCCGGTGGAAGCGCCGATCACCAGCACCTTCTTGGGGCCATTCTCGATGGCGCCCTTGGCTTGGGTGTAAGCGATCTGGCGACGAACATTGGCTTCACAACCGACCGGGTGGGTGGTGGTGCAGATAAAGCCGCGAACCTTGGGTTTGATGATCATGTGCTGTCTCTTATCCGTTTGATGGATGAAATCGGGGCATAAGATACCTCATTGCGGCCCGTTATGGTGCTCTGATGTGTTGAACTGCGGGGAAACAGGCAGGGATCCGTCGCTTTATGCAGCCATAGCACACCCATTGCGCAGGAGATTTCCCCGCCATGGACCAGAGAGAGGCAACGTGAGGACCGGAATGTCACACCCGGAACGAGGCCGTTGTCTGACCTTGCGCCATGTACTAGTGTGCAAGGAAGAGGATTCAAGGAGGAGTCTATGTCACGCATGCTGGTCATCTCTCTCGCCTGCCTGGGGCTTGCCACCGTCCCCGTTGTCCAGGCGGCTGTCTATCAATGCGCCCGCGATGGGCAGATCACCTTCAGCGACATCCCCTGCAGCAGCGACGCCAAACCCATGGCACTCAATGTCTATACCCCCTCCCCCGAGGCGGTGGAGCAGGCGGCCAACCAGACCCGGGAGATAGAGCAGAGCCTGGCGAACGGCCAGAAACAACGCCAGGCCGAGGCGCTGCGCACCGAGATCGAGGCCAAAAAGCAGAAGATGAACAACGAGATGACCCAGATCACGGAGAACAAGGCAAGATCCCGCAATGTCTCGGCAGAGATGCAATCGGTCACTACCCGATATCAGAAAGAGATTGAGTCCCTGAACCAGAAACTCTCCACCTTGCAGGCAAAATAAACACTCCCTGTTTCGGGACAGAAAATATACCGAAGTGGCAATGTCGTCACGAGTTCACACATGCCGCACATCCAGAACATCACCCCCTTGGCCGTTTATTTCTCACACCAGAGGATCAGATAGCGGCTTTTTCCCGATCCCCGTAGCCACCTAATTTCACCGCGTTCCAGAAGACTCAACTTTATCCCCACCGAGATCCCTGACGTGCCACAGGGTTCATACGAGGGCGATATATAGGGGCATCGTGACAATTGTCAGTGCCAAAAGAGGCGCCTTCATGCCAATATTCCCTGGGGCCCAAAGCGGTCCACGAGATAAATAACCTTGGTACGAGACCCTACAATTAAGAAGCTATTTATCAACATTGAAAAATAAAAAGTTAATTTGAGTACGATGACGACTCATCAGGACGCAATGCTATTGTTAATTTACTCATATTTGGTCGTTATCCCATTCAAGGGTCTCATGGAGGAGCGCTGTCATGTTCTGGAATCAAAAAGCAAGCAAGGAAGCCAGTGAGCAAGCGGCAAGGGTGGTGGAACTGGGGGCATTTGAACAGGCTATCCAGTTGCAGGTCCCTTCGTCCAGTTCACCCCGGCGGGAGTGGTCACCTTCGCCAACGCGCTGTTTCTCAAGATCGTGGGATTTGAACGTGACGAGGTGATCGGCAAGCATCACAGCACCCTCTGCTTCCCCGACGACGTCAATACCCGGGATTACGAGACCTTGTGGCAGGATCTGCGCCACGGCGTCTCCCGCAGCGGCCGCTTCATTCGCCAGTCGAAATCCGGCAAGGCCGTGTGGCTGGAGGCGACCTATTTCCCCATCGTGATCGACGGCAAGGTGGTGCGGATCGCCAAGGTCGCCTCCGACGTGACCCAGCAGCAATCCACTCTGGAGCGCACCCAGGCCCTGCTGGCAGCGCTGGACAAGTCCCTGGCGGTCATTGATTTCCAACCCGATGGCACCGTCATCACCGCCAACCAGAATTTCCTCAACTGCTTTGGCTATCGGCTGGAAGAGGTGGTCGGCAAGCATCATCGCCTCTTCTGTGACAGCGATTTCTACCAGAACAACCCCCATTTTTGGCAGGATCTCGGCTCGGGCGACATCAAATCAGGGCTTTTCATGCGCCTGGGTCACCGGGGGGAGAAGATCTGGCTGGAGGCCACCTACAACCCCATCTTCAACCACGAGGGCAAGGTGGTCAAAATCATCAAGCTGGCGAGCAACATCACCGAGCGGGTTGAGAAATCCATCTCCACCCGGGAAGCGGCCCAGAAGGCGTGTGCCATCGCCAGCGAAACCGTCGCGAGCGCCGCCAGGGGACGGGAGGTCATCGACAGGGTGCTCGACACCTCCTCTCACATCAACACCTCGGTCAATGCGGTCAGCAAGCAGATAGAGCAGCTCAACCAGCAATCCAGGAGCATCGAATCCATCATCTCCACCATCAGCGGCATCGCGGATCAGACCAACCTCCTGGCCCTCAACGCCGCCATCGAGGCGGCCCGCGCCGGGGAACAGGGACGGGGATTCGCGGTCGTGGCCGACGAGGTGAGGCAACTGGCGGCGCGCACTTCCAGCTCCACCAGCGAGATCGTCACCGTCATCAAGCACAACTCGGAGATCACCTCCCAGATCACCCAGACCGTCTCCGTCGTCTCCGACAAGGCGGTGGCAGGTCAGGAGCAGGCCACCATCATCGCCGACGTCATCAAGGAGATCATCGAGGACGCCAACTCGGTGTCGGACACCGTCAAGAGCCTCTCCATCTGAGCAACAGCTGCCAATGACAACGGGGGGCCCAGGCCCCCGTTGTCATTGCTGTCCGCCCACCCGACACCCGCTCAGCCATCCCCCAGGAGATAGTGTCTGGCTTCCTCGTCCGCCAGCGCGAGGGCGATGTCCCATAGCGCGGCGATGCAGAGCCCTTCCTCCCCCACAGCCTCCTCTTCCAGCGCCTCCAGGGCTCTGGCATCGGCCAGGGTAAAGGGGGGATGGCTCAACAGGCTTTTGGCAGCGGCCAGCAAGTGCATGTCGCTCATCGGTCGGCTCCTTCTTCGACAGCGTGTTTCCCTGCCCAGACTGTAGCCCAATGGCGGCGACTCATCCCCCGGTGGCGACGGCCTGCGCACGCTTCCTGCCGGACGGTAGCTGGCCAACCCCGATGCCGACCAGCACGGCGGCGCAGGCCACCCATTGCAGGGCCGTGAGCGTCTCTCCCAGCAGCAGATAGGCGAGCAGCAGGGTAAAGACCGGTATGAGGTTCACATAGGCCGCCGCCAGGGTCACCTTCACCTGGGTCACCGACCAGTTGTAGAGCAGGTAGGCACCAAGTGTCACGAAGGCGCCGAGGAAGAGGATGACCCCCATGTCCTGCCAGGCCCAGCTCGCGGGCCAGGGCGCACTGAAGGCAAAGGGCGCGAAGAAGAGCATGCCGACGAAGGCCTGCAACGCCGTCAGTGTCATCACGCCGTAGCGGCTGGAGAGCTTTTTGAATACCACGGAATAGGTGGCGGCGCAGAGCATGGCGCCCATCTCCAGGCTGTTGCCGAGCAGGGCGTTGGGGGCGAACTCGTCGGCGCCCTCCCCCAACCCCAGCAGGGCGATGCCAACGATGGCGATGGCAAAGCCCAGCAGCTGGCGGCGACTCACCCGCTCTCCAAGCAGCACGAAGGCCACCAGAGCCACCATCAGGGGAAGCAGGGCACAGACCATACCTGCCTGGCCGGCACTGGTGTAACGCAGGGCGTTGACTTCAAGAAGAAAGTAGAGGCAGGGCTCAAGCGCCCCCATCAGGGCCAACCAGCGCCAATCCCCCTTCTGGTAAGTGACGCGGCCAAGCTGGCGGTAGCAGAGCAGCCAGCAACAGGACGCCACCCCCATCCGCATGAAGAGCACCTGACCGAAGGACCAGATTTCCAGCACATGTTTGAGGGCGATGAAGGAGCTGGACCAGAGCAGCATGGCCAGGGTCAGCGTCAGGACGGGTAAAGGGCGCACAATGCCTCCATCTTAAATGCGAAAGGGGACTCCCTCCGACGTAGGTGGGAGGGGAATTTCGCCGGGGCGTCAGCCCCGCTGG
>NZ_JAPCIQ010000123.1:0-8337 GCF_027707405.1 Aeromonas sp. QDB68
GGGCGGTGAAGATATCAAAGACCCGTTTTCCGGTAAATCGCAATGCGGCTCCGCTTAAGTGAACAGCATTGCGCCCCAGGGCGGCTCTTTTGTTTATTACCGTCCCATGTTGGTTCGATTAGCGAAGCGTAATCGGACGATCGAGATGCCGCTGTCCAGTGTGTCCATGAATCAGCGGCATCTGTCAGCAGGGAAATATGGATGGCTGTTATAGCGGGAGCATTGATTTACGCGAACGTCCGATTACCCCTTACGGCTAATCGAACCGACGGCCGGTCGCGGCGTTTAGAACCAAAGTTCGAACCTGAACGCCAAAACACGAACCAGGGTTCGAATCACTCCTTCCCCTCCCCTGTTCCCTGCCGAAGGCGCCCGCCACAATGCCTGCACCATTGGAGGAGAACACAAGATGAACGAACTGAGAGCAACACGGGCCCTCATCAGCGGCGGCGCCAGCGGCATCGGACTGGCCATCGCCGAGGCCCTGGCCAGCCAGGGGGTGGAGCTGATCCTGGCTTCCCGCCGCCGGGGGCTGCTGGAGCAGAAAGCGGCCAGACTGGAGGCGCGATACGGGGTGCGAGTCATGGCACTGGCGCTGGATGTGTGCGACGGCGATCAGGTGCGGGACGGCCATGCCCGGATCCGGGAGCGGCTCGGCCCCATCGATCTGCTCATCAACAACAGCGGGGTCGGCAGCGACCACCTGGTGCAGGATCTGCCGGAATCGGAGTGGGACAGGGTGATGGATACCTGTGCCAAGGGCACCTTCCTGCTGACCCGGGCCTGCCTGCCGGACATGCTGGCAAACCGCCACGGCACCGTCATCAATATCGCCTCCCAGGCCGCCAGGTACGGCTATGCCAGGGCCAGTGTCTACTGCGCCGCCAAGTTTGCGGTGCTGGGGTTCGCCCGGGCACTGCGGGAAGAGGTGCAACACCAGGGCATCCGGGTCCACACCCTCTGTCCCGGACTGGTGCAGGTGCCGCCCCCGGCTTGCGCCGCTGATCGCAAGCCCGGCTGGCTGCAGGTGGAGGATCTGGCCGAGGCCGTGCTCTACACCCTGCGCCAACCCCCTCACGTCCAGCTCGACGAGATCGGCATGACGGGGATCTGAGCGAGGCGCCATGGAACGCCAGCAAGGACAAGGGGCGCCGAGGCGCCCCTTGTCCTGCGTCACACCGCCAGAGGCAGCCTGCGCGTAAGATCAGGCAGGTTGATGGAGGGTGATGCAGTGAATGCCGCCGCCACCGGGTCTATGTCTATCTGCACTATCTTGCGCCCCGGCTGGCCGACCTCCGGTCTCCGGGCATCGATCTCTGGTTCTTCACCAACGACGACACGCCGAACATGACCGAGCAGACCATCTGCTGATCCATCAGGAGAGCGAAGGCAGTCCCCAGTGCCGGGCGGTGAGCCACTGGCTCCAGCAGCAGTTTGCTGCAGAGGCTGCCACCCGGGACCAGGACGCGACACTCTGAGAGCGGTCACTGAATCAGGGCGGCAAGGGTGATTAAATGACCCCTTCCCTTTTGCCGGATATCGCCGTGACCATGCCATCCGTCCCCCAGCCCCTCTCGTCCTGGCCCGAGCACCTGCAGGCCTCCTGGCTGCGCTGTGCCCACCAGACCAGCGCGTCCCTCTGGCATCCTCCCCACTGCGCCAGAGGACAGACCCTGGAGAGCCTGCGCCAGCGCAAGCGGGACCTGCTCACTACCGGCGAGATGGCGCTGGAGGATCTCTACGAGTTCATGGAGGGGCGCCCCTGCGCCCTGCTGCTCACCGACGAGAGCGGTTGCCTGCTGGCCCGGACCGGCCACCCCGATACCCTGCAGGCGCTGGCGGCACTCGGTTTTGGCCCAGGCGCGTTTTTCAGCGAGGGACGCATCGGCACCAATGCCGTCAACCTGGCGGCCCTGGAGGGGGTGCCGCTCTGCGTCAGCGGCCCCCAGCACTTCAACCAGAGTCTGCACCCCTGGCACTGCTGTGCAAGCCCCGTCTACAACAGCACCGGTCGCCAGGTGGCGATCGTGGCCCTGATCTGCCGGGTGGAAGAGGCCGCGCCGGGGGATCTCGCGCTCACCGTCAGCGCCGGCCGTGAGCTGGCCAATCTGCTGCAGATGGAGCGCCTGATGCAGGAGTCCCAGCACCATTTGAGCGAGCTCTATGCCCTGTTGGATGGCATGGAAGACGGCGTGCTGGCCTGGGATCCCCAGGGGCGGCTGCGCTACCTCAACGCCCTGGCGGCCAGTCGGCTGCAACTCGACCCGGCTTTCTGCCTGGGCCAGCCCCTCGATCACCATCTGCTGTTGCCCCAGCGCCTGCGTCTGGCCATCGCGGAGATGGCTCCCCTGAGCCATGTGGAGGTGACGCTGGAGCGGCGGGAGACCCGGGGCGAGGCCTTCATCGACGCCATGGTGAGCCTCAAGCCCCTCCCGGGGCCGGACGGGGTCAGCTTCATCGTCCTGCTCCATCCCACCGATCGATTGCGCGCCATTCATCAATTGCGCCAGACGGTGCCCGAGCTCTCCGCCCTGGTGGGGGAGTCGAGCGCCATGCGCAAACTGCTGCGCCACGCCCGCCAGGCGGCCAGGGGACAGGGCCCCGTCCTGCTGCGAGGGGAGGAGGAGGTGGGCAAGGCCCAGCTGGCGGAGGCCATCCACTTTGGCAGCGAGCGAGCCGCCGGCCCCCTGGTCATCTTCAACTGCCAGGCATGGCCGAGGGAGCGGATGGCGCTGGAACTCATGGGGTCCGACGAGGCGGGGCAGGAGCGGGCCGGCAAGTTCGAGCTGGCTCACGGTGGCACGCTAGTGCTGGAGCAGGTGGAGTGCCTGCCCCTCAGGGTGAGGATCATCGCGACCAGCAGCGCCCCGCTGGAGCAGCGGGTGCAGGAGGGAGAATTCGGTCGCCAGCTGCTCTATGCGCTGCAAGGGTGCGAACTCTGGCTGCCGAGCCTGCGGGAGCGCCGCGCCGATCTGCCCGGACTCATCCGCCAGCACCTGACGGTGCAGGGGGGCGAGCCGGGGCGCCAGTTCACCTCTGACGCCCTCGACTGCCTGCTGGCCTACCCCTGGCCCGGCAACCTGGGGGAGCTGCGCAGCGCCATCGAGTACGCCCAGCTTCATTGCAGTGAGGCACAGATCCCGCCCCGGGCGCTCCCGGCCGCCATCCGCCAGGGCCATTGCCTGCTGGTGGACGAGGTGGTGGGGCAGCCGCGGCTCACCCTGGCGGAGCTGGAGCATCAGGCGATCCTGCGGGCCGCCCGTGCCAGCAATGGCCAGGTCAGCCAGATGGCGCGCCAGCTCGGGATCAGCCGCACCACCCTCTGTCGGCGGCTCAAACTGCTCGACATCGATCCCGCCGACTACCACCACTGACCAGAACGCCCCTCAAAAAAAGCGGGCCCCGTCGTGACGGGGCCCGGATGGGGGAATGTTTCAGTCGCCGAAGCGATCCCGCGCCAGTTGCTGGAAGCAGCTCAGCGCCGCCCCGGCATCCTCCCCTTGCGCCAGCAGGATGAGCCTGTCCCCCTGGCGCACATCGAGCATGGCGAGCCGGCTCAGGCTGCGGGGATTCGCCTCTTTCTCCCCCTTTTGCAGCCTGAGTTCGGCGGCAAAGGGCCTGAGTGCCGCCACCAGCCGGGCGGCGGGGCGCACATGCAGGCCGTGGGGGTTATCGACCACCACCTCGCAGCGCAGCCAGCCGTCGTCGGCAACGGGGGCTGCCTCCGTGGTGGCCTGCGCCGCACTGGCAGGCAGCATTCCCTGTTTCGGGCCCAGGGCGCCAAGCGCCTCGGCGGCGACCTCGTCCAGCGTCAGGCCTGCGCCAGCGGCCACCACCGCCGCCAGAGTGCCCTCGACCAGCGGAGCGGGGCTGAGCCGCACCCGGGCGCTCAGCTCGGGGGGCAGCAGCTCGAGGGCGGTCTCGGCGCTCAGGAGGGCGCTGCCCAAGTCCATCAGCACCAGCACCCCGCTGCCGTCATCCGCCTCTTCCATCGCACTCATCACGGCGATGGCGTCGGTGCCGATGGGATGGGCGGGGTCATCGACCCCGGCCGCCAGCAACAGTTTCGCCGGGCTGCCCAGCTGATCGGCCAGGGCTTTCAAACCGGCCGCAAGCATGGCGCTGTGAGAGACCACTACGATGCCGATCATGTCACAACCTCGCTCTGTCACGCAGGGCGGTCAGCAGCAGCAGGGTCGAGGTGGCCCCCGCATCCTGATGGCCGATGCTGCGCTCACCAAGATAGCTGGCGCGCCCCTTGCGGGCCTGCATCTGGATGGTGGCCTCGGTGCCGGCTGTGGCGGCAGCCACCGCCTTGTCCAGCGCCTCGGGGAGCGGCAGGCCCTGTTGTTCAGCCTGCTGCAGGGCGGCCAGAGCGGGCCACCAGGCGTCGCACATGGTCTTGTCACCCGGCTCGGCACGGCCACGGGAGACGATCCCCTCCACCCAGTCGCTCAGCATCTTGCCGAGCTGGCCGAGGGTCAGGCTCTGGCAGGCATCGCTGCTGGCCGCCGCCCGGATGAAGAAGGTGCCGTAGAGGGGGCCGCTGGCGCCGCCGACCGAGGAGAGCAACGTCATGCCGGTAGTTTTGAGCACCTGGCCGATGTCCTTGTCCGCCACCGCGGGCAGCTTCTCCGCCACCTTGGCAAAGCCGCGCTGCATGTTGAGGCCGTGGTCGGCGTCACCGATGTCGGTATCCAGCGCCGTGAGGTAGTCACGCTGCTCGGTGAAGATATGCTCGCAGTCGAGCAGCCAGTTGACGATCTGATGCTTGCTTAACATGAATATTCCTCAGCAGCCGCGCCGCAGGGCCGGGGTGTGAACGGGGGCATCCCACAGGGTCATCAGCTCGTCATCCACCTTGAGCAGGGTGATGGAGATGCCGGTCATGTCGAGAGAGGTGCAGTAGGGGCCGATGAGGTTGCGCACCAGGTGGATGCCCGCCTCTTCACACAGGGTGGCGAGGCGACCATAGACGCCGTAGAGCTCGGAGACAGAGGTGCCGCCGAGGCTGTTGACCAGGACGATGACCCTGTCACCCCCATTGAGCGGCTCAATAAAGGTGTGCTCTTCCTGCCAGCTGCCGGTGGCTCTGTCCCAGTGGCGCAGGGTGCGGCCATAGGGGCTGTTGTCGGTCAGCTCCTTGAACATGTCGTCCACCAGGGCGTTGAGGTCGGTGAAGGGACGGCGCTCGATGCCGGGTTCGCCGTGAATGCCCACGCCGAACTCCACCTCGTTGTCAGCCAGGGTGAAGGAGGGCTTGCCGGCAGCAGGGACGGTGCAGGCATGCATGGCCACGCCTATGGTGCGGCTCTGGTTGTTGATCCGGCGGGCCAGCGCCTCACAACGCGCCAGATCGTAGCCCGCCTCGGCGGCGGCACCGACCAGCTTCTCGCACAGCACTGTCGTGGCAACCCCACGGCGGCCAGCGGTGTAGAGGCTGTCCTTCACCGCCACGTCGTCATCAATGAGGGCGAAGCCCACCTTGACCCCGTCACCGTGCAGCAGCTCGACCGCGGTCTCGAAGTTGAGCACGTCGCCGGTGTAGTTCTTCACCAGAAACAGCACGCCCGCGCCGCCGTCGACGGCCTGACCGCACTCGTACATCTGATCCGGGGTCGGGGACGTGAAGATCTCGCCGGGGCAGGCACCATCCAGCATTCCTTTGCCCACCAAGCCACCGTGCATGGGCTCGTGGCCGCTGCCGCCACCGGAGACCAGCGCCACCTTGCCCGTCACGGGGGCGTCGGCGCGGGTGATGTAGTGGGGTTCGATTCGCACCTTGAGCTCGGGGTGGGCAGCAGCCATCCCCATCAGTTGTTCACGGACCACGGCATCGACAGCGTTGATCAGCTTCTTCATGGCTCACTCCTTGGCTTGCCACCACACGGGTGGACAGATGGTTGATGCAGCCAGTCTAGCGAGCCACAGGGGGATAAAAATGACAGGGGTTTCGGTTCGGATCTGAAACAGCAAACAAAGCCTGACGTTTCAATCTGAAACGAGCGGATGGGGAAGATCCGGGAAAGTGTTAGCCGCCTCACAGCCATGAAAAAGGGCCCCGCAGGGCCCTTCTCGATAGTGTGAAGATTAGATGGCCCAGCCACCGGCGTAGAAGATCACCAAGGCCACGGCGATGATGACGGTGCCGATGTTGAGCTTCTTCCACTCGGCGGCAAACAGGCGGCCGACCACCAGGGCCACGAAGCCTAACATGATGCCGGTGACGATGTTGCAGGTGAGCACGATGAAGACGGCGCACAGCATGCCGGAGAGGGCATCGACCGAGTCGTTGAAGTCCAGCTTGGTGACGTTGCCCAGCATCAGCAGGCCCACATACATCAGGGCCGGTGCGGTGGCGTAGGCCGGTACCAGATAGCTCAGCGGGGAGAGGAAGATCATCAGCAGGAAGAGCACGCCGACCAGGGTGGCGGTCAGACCTGTCTTGCCGCCGGCAGCGGTCCCTGCGGCGGATTCGATGTAGACGGCTGCCGGAGCACCACCTACCACGCCCGCCACCATGCTGCTGACGGAGTCCGCAGTCAGGGCCTTGCCACCGCTGATGATGTGACCACGCTCGTTGATGAGGCCAGCCTGACCGGCCACGGCACGGATGGTGCCGGTGGCGTCAAACACGGCGGTCATCACCAGCGCCAACACGGTCGGAATCACCACCGGATTGAGGGCGCCCAGCAGATCCATGCTGCCCACCAGGGAGCCATTCTCGCCACTCAGGCTCGGCATGGCGAAGAAGCCCTGCCAGGTCACTTTCGGATCGAAGATGAGACCGAGGATGGAGATGGCGATGATCACCATCAGGATGCCGCCCGGCACCTTGCGGCGCTCCAGGCCGAAGATGGCAGCCAGACCCAGCACCGTCATGATGACCGGGAAGGCAGTGATCTCGCCGAGCTGCACCGGCAGGCCCGCTCCTTCATTCTTGATCACCATGCCGACCCCGTTGGTGGCGATCAGCAGCAGGAACAGGCCGATACCGATGCCGGTACCGTGGGCGATGCCGGAGGGAAGGTTGTCCAGGATCCACTGGCGCACGCCGGTGACGCTGATCAGGGTGAACAGCACCCCCATCAGGAAGATGGCGCCAAGGGCGACCGGAATGCTCAGCCCCTGACCCAGCACCAGGCTGAAGGCGGTAAAGGCGGTGAGAGAGATGGCACAACCGATGGCCATCGGCAGCTTGGCCCAGAGCCCCATCAGCAGGGAGCCGAAGGTGGCGATCAGACAGGTCGCCACAAACACCGGGCCCTGCTCAAAACCGGCTGCGCCCAGCATGTTCGGCACGACGATGATGCTGTAGACCATCGCCAGGAAGGTGGTCAACCCGGCCAGCAGCTCCTGTCGCACCGTGCTGCCACGCTGGCTGATGGAGAAATAGGAATCCAGAAACCCGCCATTGCCGGCGCGGGCCGTCGTTTGTTGCGTTGCCATAGTTCATCCTGAAAGTGTGAAGGAAATCGTTTGCTTGCTGGCGCGCAAAATAGCAAGAATTTGACGAGATTGCAGCGGATAAGCCCCCATTTCCCCGAAGTTTTTCATAAAAAGGCTCGTTGGAGGCCTCATTTTCCATGAGAGAGGCCCATCCCAAGCTTCTACACTCTTAGCTAGCCACGTTCCCATCTACCGGAGAGAAGCCCATGCACACAGGCAACCTGCTTGGCCAGATCCCCTCCCCCCTGCCCAGTGAAGTGTTCGCGGATCTGGTCAGTACCAACAATGTTCGTATCGAGCGCATTCTCTCCCAGGGGCAGCAGACCCCTACCGGAGAGTGGTTCGATCAGGATGAACACGAATGGGTATTGCTGGTGCAGGGAGAGGCCATCCTGGTCTTCATCACACCGGATACCGGGGTACAGGAACGCGTCCATCTGGGGCCGGGGGATTACATCAACATCCCGGCGCACCTTCAGCACCGGGTGGAGTGGACCCATCCGACCGAGACAACGGTCTGGCTCTGCGTCTATTACTAGCAAGCTCACGGCTCAAGAAGGCAATGCTTCTGCTGCGAAGATCGAAGAGGAGACCGTGGAGACGAAAAAAGCCCAGTCTGTCGACTGGGCTTCTTGTTAGTGGCATAACGGACGCAGAGACGGACAAAGTCCGGCTCAAGCACAAAGGACAACAGAGCGGGATCGAGTTGTCAGTGGCAAGTCGCAGCCCTGGTGGTTGCCTCTTGTTCCCTGAGCCCTTATCCAGACGCCAGAAAGCAAAAAGGCCTTCCCATTCAGGAAGGCCTTTCAAATTAGTGGCGGAGCGGACGGGACTCGAACCCGCGACCCCCGGCGTGACAGGCCGGTATTCTAACCGACTGAACTACCG
>NZ_JAPCIQ010000124.1:0-8313 GCF_027707405.1 Aeromonas sp. QDB68
CAAGCAGGAAAGTGGGATCAAGAGACGATCGTCTCATTTTTCCTGTGTCAATACTGTTCCGGTGAATACTTACGCCAAAGCTTCATAACGGGTGTTCAAGAGCATCAGACTCGGCTGCTTAAGCTTCTTGGTGTTCTGTATGAAGCAGTTTATTCCTAAATTGGCTGCGGAATCTCGGTTGGATTTGTTCTGGATGGTCATGGGCAGTGATGATGACGAAATGAGGGGGACATGATAGCACTGGCGAGATCCGGTGGAGGCAGATGGTCCTCCAGGGACAACAATGAGCACCAGCCCGAGGAGCTGGTGCCCATGTCCGGTTAACGACGCATCCGTTTGATGTCCTCGGTCGCGTGGATAATGGCGTCGCGTGGGCTGCAACCCTTGTCGATGTACGACTTGATGATCTTCTTCTCGTCCGGGTCTGTGGTGTGAACCGTCATGGAGCGATCATCCATGTAGAGCCGCATGACCTGGTACAAGCCCTCGTACTGGATCATCAACTCCGAGAACATCCCTTTATCGGTTCGAACCGACTCCATCAGGTTGAACACAAAGTTTGGGGCATCCATCAGCTTGTCGGTCTTGAGACGGCTGATAACCGGCCCCTCTTGCGCCAGGGTGAACAGCCACGGCGAGTTGGCAAAGATCGCCTTCCCGGTGCGCGATGAGTAGTAGTCCGATACCTGCTGGGTGATACAGACCCCCATCGCCTGCGTTTTACGGAATCGCCGCCAGCCAGCTTCGATAAATTCCGCGAAGAAGGCGTTGTTAGAGGCGGCTGCGCCGTCCGTAATGTACTCCCAGGCCTCGTCGAGGATGAAGGCACGGCGACGACCGTCGTCCTTCTGGAACATCGCATCCTGCGCTTGCTGGATGACGCTCATCAGCACCACCGTCTGTAGGTTCGGTTGCGCCTTGAGCTGGCCCAATTCCGCCACGATGAAGCGTGATGAGAACCGGATGGTTGGTGATAGCCGCCGGTCAAAGAGGCGAGCGTACTTGCCATGGATAGTGAAGTCGTAGAGCTGGGCCCCGATGTCACGCACCCGCTGATCTTCGTGTTTGTTACACATCTCGGCAAACAGGGTGATGCTCGCCTCGTTGGGCGAATCCACGCACATTTTCAACAAGATCTGCGACATGACGCTCATCTGGAAGTTGTCCATATTCCCGTCGGGAGCGGCCATCAACTTGAGGATGTTGGAGATCATGGTCAGCTTGAGCGAGCCAGCCAAGGTCACATAGCCGCGGCCATTGTCCATCGTGGAATCTAACCCCGAGTTGTCATCATCGGTGAGGCCGGTGAGGTCGCAGAACGGGTCGATTGAGAAGGATTGGCCTTCGCCAAACTCAATGTACTGGGAGGAGTGGAACTGGGCAGCCAGCGCCTTGTAAGAGCCCCCCGAGTCGATGGCAAAGACTTGGCCGCCGTCCTCCGAGTGCAGGTTGCCGGGCACGCCCGTGGTCAGCAATTGTTTGACCAGGTTACCCGCCAGCACCGATTTACCGGCCCCTGACCGCGCCGCGATGGCGATATTGAACGAGGCGTTCGTTTTGAAGGGGTCGATGCTGATGATTTGACCCTCGCGGGAGTAGCCAACCAGCACCGGGTTGTTGCTATTGCCTTTCCACGGGCCATAGATGGGCGCGGCACAGGAGAGGTACTTACTGGTGAAGACCTCTTGGCGCTGCAACATACCCCGGATCTGCTGATCATACCCGTGGCATAGCGGCATGATTTCCATCATCAGAGGCATGGCCACGAAGCGATCCACCGCGTAGCCGAAGCCACGACCATCCAGGAAGGTGGTGGCCGCTTTGGTGGCCTCATCCTGGCTCCCGTCGTTGTCGAGGAACAGCGTAACCTGAGTCCAGCAGTTGACGATGACCTGATTCTCTTGCTCAAGCTCGTGCTCGATGGCCTTCAAATCTTCGTACTGATAGCGCAGCCGGTTGGAATACTTCATCACGCCAGCGGATTCCTGGTTGGTAACCAGCACCTTTTTGGCATCAAATGAGGACTTTGACTTTTTGCGGTTCGGAAAGTGGATGTTGAGGGAGACCATGAAATCGGAGCTCAGCCCGCCAAAGCCCTTTTCCCAATCGCTGTAGAAGCCGTACATGTCACCGATGGAGGCGTAGTCAGGGCGCTTGAAGCAGTTCAGCACCCGCACCACACGGTTCTCGTCCGGGTTGGCGGGATTGCCCTGGAGCACCACACCATCATTGTCCACGGTGATCATTCGGCCAGGCTGGAGCACTTGATGTCTCAGCGGGACACTGGGCTTGAAATGCACTTTGCCTTTGGCCCACGAAGTTTGCTTGCCCGGATTGAGCATCACCTGCATCCGGCGCAACCACATCTCGTTGTTGGCGACAATGGGAGAGGCCCCCATGGACTTGAGGCTCTGGAGCATGTCTTTTTTGATCTCGACCGCCCGATCGACCTCTGCCTGTGTCGGGATCTGGTTCGCAATGGGAAACGTCAGGGAGTACCACACCTCAAAATCGCGGGCCTTGAGGGGGGATTTGCCCGGACGCAGGCCATCATCGGAGGCTGAGTGCATGTAGTCCTGGGCGAGCTCACCTAGCAGGTTTTCAAACTCCCAATCCTCCTTCTCCATCCGACCCCAGCGCAATTTGTCCCAGGCGTTGTTCACACCGACCATGTCCCGGTTAGCAACCGTGCTGATCACCATGGTGGTGTCGTCGGGGTATTGGTAGGTGAACATGGAGCCGAGCAGGTTGCGCATTTCAGCCGAGACGCCGTTGAGCGGCTGACACACGATCATGAAGCCAATCGTGGCCGGGTCGAGCAGGAACAGTTGCTCATCGACGTAATAATCCAGCACGGGAACCATGTCCCCGAACTTGTTGTGTTCGCTCATCGAGCGCAAACGCTGGGTGATAGACGAGAACATAGCCATATGAATCCCTCACTTCTTGAGCAATTCAGAGGGCACAGCTACAACGCCCGGAGTGTTGCTGATCTTCTTGACGCCCAACGGGTCGACGGTGTTGTTGACCTTGGCCTTATGGCCCAGGTTGCCGTCAGCATCTTGCCGCATTTGAAGAGGGATGATCTTGGCAGGCTGCTTGTTGGCGGCAGCACCGACGAGCCAGCGTTTAGGCTCGACCTCGACATAGGCGTAGCCGGGCATGTTGAGGGACTGTGCTTCGTCTTCATAGGCAGCAAACAGCACCCGCAAGATCCGCGCATCGGCACGAACGGCCATGGGCTCAGGTGCGGAGAAGTCGTCGCGATAGAGAGAGAGGGAGTTGGATGGCACGACCCCTACCGCAGGAACGTCGACGACAGCGCCAGAGTCGTCGGCCTTATCTCCAGCGGCAACCGGCTTTTTTTCGTCGTCATCCAGACCGTCCTGTGACCCGTCAAACAAGCTGGTCTTGCTGTTGGTGATCTCATACACCTCCCGGGGGCCTTTACACACATAACCGTTAGGCTTGCCCGGACAGCTGGATTCCGATTGGCCAACGATGGAGCAACCCACCAGGGGCAGCGTCAACATAAACAACAGGGTTCGCGCAGTGATCCGCATAATCGTATCCTTACTTCTCAGCATCATCAGACGGGCGACGTTCATTGAGGAACGCCAATAAATCAGGTGGGGTACCGGCTTGAGCAAGCCCATCTACCCGCCAGATGGCAGGCAGCCCCTTGAGGTTGAAGGTGCGCGTCAGCATGGTGTTGAGTAACACCCGCTGTCCTTTGCACGCCTTCTGCTCGGGCAGTGTCGGGTAGGGCTGGCCCTTGAAGAGCAGATCCAGCACCTCCCGGCCCTTGTTGTAGTTGGTTTCGTAGGTACACCACAGATTGAGCGCAGTCAGAATGGACTCCTGCCCAGAGATCGGGGTGATCATGATCTCGACATGGACCTTGTCGCGGTTCTCCGCCAGCTGCTTGAGCAATGCAGTACACGAAGGACAATAGGGGTCCACCATGATGCGAGCCTGGAGCGGCAACTGCGGGTTGCCGTAGGGGATGGTGCCGATGTCGACCAGGTTGAGACCCATGTTGCCCAAGGTGAGGTACTGGGCATCCACGGCGTCCTTCACATTACGGACAGCTTTGTTGGTGTAGACATCCTGTAGGTATCCCTTGAGGAAATAACGACCATTCGTGCTGACGATGACATCGTTGCCATTTTTGTCCTTGGCGGCCACCAACCCATCCAGCGCGAGCGGGACTGATTTAACTACGTTCTGTCCTACGGCCTTCTCCGTCTCCTGCTGGGACAAGGGGGGCGCTTCTGCAAAGGCAAGGGCGCTCACCAGGAGGGGAAGTGTTGCTATCAGGGTTGGCTTTATTCGCATCATCGCTCCTATGGATTATTCGTCGTCGTCGTCGTTGACTTGGGTGGCACGGCCTTCACCACGCTTAATCTCCTCATCCCTGCAAAGGACCAAGGCGGTGTTGATCGTCTCCACGCTGCCAGGGTCTTTGAAGGTGATGATCCCGCGACTGCCTATCTGCTCGAAGGTGAAGAACCGGCAGTCCGCTACGAAAGTGGGGATGTCGGAAGGCTTGATGCCGCGCTCCTTCATCAGGTCTGCCACCAGAGTTCGGATCTCCGCTGTCGCCATGTTCTGGGCGGTGCAGCTGGTTTCCAGCTCCAGCTTCTCGGCCAGGAACCGTTGAACCTTGGGAGTCTGACTTGCTCGGGCGACCAGGTGTTCGCTGTTGAGGCGCTTGATGACGGCACCGGCGATCTGGGAGTGGGTGATGTTGACGCGGCTAATCCCCAGCAGCACACGTTCCAAGGCATTGGCGATGTTGACGCGCAATACGCCCCGGCGCGAGATGATGTCAGACACTTCCACCACGCTGCCGGTCAGTTGCAGCGGGTCGGCCTCTAAATCGACGCCATTGATCAGCTTGCTTGCCCGCCCGGTGAGGATCCGGTACTCGGCAAACACGCTCTTCTCGTTGGTGTCCACCATGGAGTCCGAGATGAAATCGTTGATGGCTACCAGATACTCGGGCTTATCGAGGGTGATGGTCATCTTGCGGCCTTCGATCGCCGCGCTGTAGTACCGGGTACGGATGCAGCGTTTGTCAGCGTCAGACAGGCCAAAGGCATTACGCAGCAGCATGGGGGCCGGGCGCTCGATGGTGGACGGATCCACGCCGACCAGATGGCATAAGGTCTGCTCGATAATTTTGAAATCCCGACTCTTTAACCGGTGATTCGAGCCAATGGCATGGGTGATCTCAAAGATGTGCGACCCAAGCTTGGTCACGCCGTCCACCACGGACCCTTGTGGGGACTTGGCGATGATATTAACCAGCCCATCCCGCAGTTCGGTGACGCTCATCAAGGTGGTGTCGAGCTCGCGGGTGTGCTCAGCCGCGTCGACCAAAAATTCGTTCATTTTGGTTCGCAGCTGCGCCTTAAACGACACGATCATGTCGTCTTTGCTCCGCTTCACCTCAAAATATTTGGTTTTGACGGTTTTGGTCTCGTGCAGCCCCATTTCGCGGTACCGCTCCAGGACGCTTGCCGCTATGTGGGAGCCTTCATTCTCATAGCTGGATATGTTCGGGTAGTCCTCGCGGCTGACCATGGCGGCCACTTGCGAGAAGAGCTCCAGGGTGTTGCCAGCGAGTTTGCCGTTTTTGGTGAAGCCGGGCGAAATGATGAACCGTTGGCCGTTGATCTGGCAGTGATAGCCCTCGGCGGAGACGGTGTGCTTGGAGGCCGGGCCGGAGTTCATGGCAAAGCAGTCGTAGGCACAGGACATGAGGGTGCGCAGCCGGGAACCGACATCCCCGATACGCGGGTGCAGCATGGCCGAGTTGCGATTGGTGATCGACTTGAAGTTCAAGAAGGATTGCCAGCAGGCTTCCTCACTGACGAACTCGCCAGCTTTGTACATGCACAGGTACATCAGCAGCTCCATGGAGCGGCTGACGATGCTCGGCGGCTCTTGGTCACCACGCTCCCACTTCGAGTACGTGTTGGTGCTGGTGCAACCTAACCGTTTGGCCATGGTCTCCTGACTCAGCAGGGGAATACCATCAAAGGTGGCAAGGTAGGCCCGCATCAAACTGAAATCGTGCCAGGTCAATACGTTCTTGGTGTCATTGTTGTCGCGCACTTCTGCGTTAACAGTTGGTTTACGTGCCATAGAATGTCCTTTAATAATTGCCCGATAGTATCCTATTCGGGTAAAATCGTGCAAATATCAATGTTGGGTTTGCGTGTTGACTGCATCTCGCCGACGAATGGCGGTACTGAGACTGGTCATGACACTATCTGTTGACATGCCGGGATAATTCTCGACGTAGATGGATAACATCATGTGGGCTATCTGTAGCGCCTCCATCAGCGGGATCGGCACAGCCTTGGGTGGCTTGTTCTGCTCAAACACGGAGCAGAAGACCGACTTGCCCTGATGGGTCAGCTGGAAGCCCTTCTTGGCCCCGCCCTGGGGGCCGTGGTTGTCGAACTTCACCGTGGGATTGTTGCCCATCCCAAGCAGCACCGCGACGACCTCCAGGTATTCACCTCGGGTGAACTGGATGCGGGTTTTCTGCTGCCAGTTGTAGACGCGGGTCGCCGGGTTCAACATCTCAGCGCCTTCAAGGGAGACCGTCAGGAAATTTTTGCGGGTGACATCGGGACAAAAATTTAGGGCAGCGCGGGAACCATGCACTTTTAAACTGAAATACTCAGGGTACTTGTCGAGCAGGGGGGACTTCCCGCCCTCTGGTTCGCTCCGGGAAGCGGGACGTTGCGCGTTGCCTTGCCGAGGGGCATTAGCTGGTGGCTGAGTCTCGTAGTGAGGCGCGGGATCGTACTGCTCGTACTGCTCGTACTGATCATATCCCTGGTAGTTCTGTTGGGTTTCATTCCGCGCGGGAGCCGCAGTCGACTCAGTTGCGACAGGTCTGGTATGATTGTGGTGATTGCGGTACATGATGCGCTCCTGACGGTTTCACAAAATAACTATAACATACCGCCTGGGATAGTCAGAAGCATTTATCAACTTTCCGCCTACTTTATTTTACCAATGACGACAACTGGCGAGACACAATATGGACAAAGTAATCATCTCATGCTCCGGCGGATGTGGATGCACAGTGACCTTGCGCAGAAGCAAGGTTCAAAAAGCCGATTATTACCTCTGCGAGTCAAGAGAATCAGGGCACCTATGCAGACAAAAACTCCCCCAGTTACAGCCGGGGAAGGTGCGCCGAGTAGAGATGAATGCAGCTGCCCATTTTTGGGGGTACACAGATGAGTTAGCCAGCGCGGAGGATATGGCATCCATCACCCGAGCGCGTGAAATTCTCGCAGCTGGTGTCGCGCAGTTGGCAATTAAGAAAGCGGTCAGATAATGCTCACGGGCATCAAGCTCCGCGCTAATCCGAACGAAGCTCAAAAGCAAACACTGAGTCAGTGGATGGGCTGCGCTCGCGTGATCTGGAATGGAAAGGTGGACGAGGAAAAATACCACCGCACCTATGCCCGTAAATATTGCGCCATTGGCACTTATCCACCGATTGACCAAAAAGCCGCCCAATTTAAATCTCAAGAATTAACGCCATGGTTATCAGACTGCCCCAGTCAAATTCTGCGTAATAGCGCGGTTAACTGGTATCAGACCTATCAGAAGTTCATGAAAGGATTGTGCGGGCGACCTAGGCGCAAAGCAAAGACTGACAAAGGCTCGGTTTATCTCACTCGCGAACTATTCAATTTCGAACATTGCCAGGACGGTAATATCAGGCTATTCATCGGCACCAAGACCAATAATATTGGCTACCTTTCATTCAAGACGCACCGTGAATTCGAGATACCTAATTCGCTCTATGTCAGAAAAGAGCGCGGCCAATATTATGTGTCTTTCTGCTATGAAAACGGCGTGAACGAAACATCGTTGTCCAGCAGCGCCGAGCATTTGGCTTTTCTACAGGGGGCTCCTCGTGAGTTTCTGGAACAATACACCATCGGGATCGACCGTGGCGTCGCCATTCCAGCACAGGCAGGCGAGCAGAGTTTCGACTTTTCTGCCAACCAGAAGCACCACCTGAGCAAGGCCGACCGCTACCTCCAGCGACTCCAGCGTAAGCTGGCAAGACAGCAGAAGGGTTCTAACCGCCGCACCAAAACCAAGCGCCGGATCTCTGGTTATCATGGTAAAAAAGGCAATGTCCGCCGCGATTTTAATCATCAAACAAGCAGGGCGTTGGTTAATAGCCATGCCAAGGCTGTCTCTTGATCAGATCTTGATCCCCTGCGCCATCAGATCCTTGGCGGCAAGAAAGCCATCCAGTTTACTTTG
>NZ_JAPCIQ010000125.1:0-8308 GCF_027707405.1 Aeromonas sp. QDB68
ATATCTGGAAACGGTACTCAATGCGGGTCTCAAAAAACTGGGTGAAATTTAACAAAATGTTCACGCTCTCACCCTGCATCTAGCCCGACCATTGAGCCGGAGGGGTGAATTGGCTCAAGCGTCTCCTGCTCGACCTGAAAGGAGATATACCAGTGCCCGGCTGCTTGGCTGACGGTCGCGTTTTTAATTTTCCCTTCAACTGGCTGGGACTGGCGAAACTTGACCCACGCCAGCCCGGCAGGAAGCTTCACGCGACCTTTTTCAAGGCGGCAATACTTGTCAAAGTTGACGAAGCGGATTGAGTCGCGGTTGTCGCTTTTCTTCTTGAAAACGGGAGCCTTGGCGGCGAGTTTTTTATCAAAGCAGCGCATCCACGCGCCGTGCAAGTCTTTGAGTTTCTGCTGGAGGTTGTCGGTATATGCCTCGGTCAGAAAGGCCATTTCTGGGTCTTTCTTCCAACTGGTGAGCATCCGGTTCAGCTCAAAGGCAGAAGGTAGTTTTTCGCCAGCATCCAGAATGCGCTTTGTCTCTGCCAGCCCGTGATTCCAGACATAACGAGCACAACCGCCCAACTGGCGCAGGCGTTGCGCTTGTTGGGCGGTCGGTTCGAGTCGGAACTTGTAGGCTTTCAGAATTTGCATTTATCGCTCAGTGTGTAGCATTATTGCCATATCTATTAAGCCCGATTGAGTGACAGAATGCAATTCACTAAAATTAATAAATCACGCCATGCGACCTACGTTTTGCACGTACATTTGGTGTTTATCACCAAGTATCGAAAGCCGATATTGGGGGATCTGCATCACGCTTCATTCGGTCAGTGTGCGGCAGAGGTTTGCAGAGATTTTGGTGCGGAACTGAAAGAGTGTGACGGAGAGGCTGATCATGTTCACATGCTGATAGAGTACGGCCCAACAGTGCAGCTATCGGTGCTGGTGAACTCGTTAAAGGCGGTCACATCAAGGCGACTGCGTAATGAATTTCTGGACTTGAGGGGTGCTTACAGCAAACCCGTACTCTGGTCACGCTCTTACTTTGCGGGCTCTTGCGGCGGAGCACCGTTGGAGGTGATCAAGCAATACATTCAAAACCAGCGGGGCTGACGCCCCGGCGAAATTCCCCTCCCACCTACGTCGGAGGGAGTCCCCTTTCGCATTTAAGATGGGGTTGAAGGGGCGATCGATCACCCCGTGTTCAACGTTGAGATCGAGCGGCGAGACGTAGACCCGCTCCCAGGGCAGCGCCATGGCATCGCGAAAGTAGTAACGCTCCCCCTTGTTCTGCAACTGGTCGTCCGTCACACGCCACAGATGCTGGCCCTGGCGATCGATGCGCACCCGCTCCATGCCATCCGGGGCAAGCCAACGCACCTGGGCATAGTCGGGATTGCGGTTCAGCAGGATGGTGAACTGGACGGCCAGGGTGTCACGGTCATTGCGAGCCGCCGCTTCGAGCAGGATGGGTTCTTCCGACATGCTGCGCACATGGCGCAGCGGCACCGCCAGCTCGCCGTCAAGGCGGCCGCTGGCAAGCGCCAGGAAGGTGCTCTCATCACTGCGAACGCGATAGAGCTCGCGCTCGATCAGTGCATTGCCCAGCAGATAGCTACCTGCCAGGACAAGCAGCAGAATAGGTGAAAACAGCAGGATATTGCTGTAAAAACAAAGAGGCCACCCGATTGGGTGCAATGCTGTTCAGATAAGCACTTTTTTGACTGATTATTCATAAATTGGATTTGAGTTGAGGGGGCAAGGCTGTGTCCAGTCGATCTTCCTCCAGCCTTTATCCAGCGGGGCTTGCAATAGAAAGAGGGAGGCATCATGCCTCCCTCGCTTTTTTGTCCTGATACTACGTGGACTGGAACTCAAATTCTCTTAAGTGAACAGCATTGCACCCGATTGGGTGGCCTCTTCACAGGAAAGTTCGTTGTCGATTAGACGCGAACGAAATCCAGGTGAACCAGCTTGTAGCGAACCGGGTGACGCTGGATAGCCTTCACGTTCACTTTGACTTCTTCACCGTTGATGACCAGGGTCAGCTCGGAGGAGTAGAACTCCGGCTTCTCTTGGGCCAGGATCAGCTTCTTGTGGTCCAGGGTAACGGACACGGCTTCTTTGCCTGCACCGTAAACGATGGCAGGAACCAGGTCAGCATGACGCAGGCGGCGGCTCGCACCTTTCCCCAGGTCAGAACGGACTTCAGCTTGGAATACGAAAGACATAGTGATTATCTCTTTTAAGATGAATGTATGGTGTTGACTGCGACCGGTCAGCACCTCGCAAAACGAGCGCGAATACTAGCACGGGCCCGGAGGGGATACAAGGAAAGAACCCGCGTCACTCCTCTTTGGCCAAGAGGCACTCCACCACGCCTCTCGCCATCCCCTAGCGCCCCTGCTCCAGACGGGCAAACTGCTGCTGTCGCTGGGCCGGGCTCAGGGAATCGAATTGCGCCAGAGTCTGCGCTTTCGGGCAATAGAGGCGCTGCCCGGCCTGTACCTGGATCCCTTTGGCCATCCTGTCACGATTTTCCTGCACCAGCGCCAGCAGATAACTGTAAGTATCCGAGCCGCCGGCCTCCTTTGACTGAAGCTGGCTTGCAATGCGCCACAGGGTTTCTCCCGGCGCCACCTGATGACAAACCCGCGATGCCTCCCCTGCCGCCGTGGCGGAAAGAATCAGGGTCGCCTGCTCAGGGGCAGAATCTGCGGTGGCCATGGGCTGTGCATCTCCCTGTCTTGCCAAGGCCTGTGTGGGGACCAGCCCCCCAAGCCGTGCGAGCAAGGGCTCCCCCAGAGGCATCCGCATCTTCCTCTCCCGGGGCAGGGAGAACTCGGCGACAAAGGCGACAGCGCCCGGGACTTCGAACGAGGGGGCCGAGGAGGCGGCTTGCAGTACTGATTGGTGGGGAGCCATTCCATAGGCCATCTCATCGATGCGCTTCAGCCTGGCCAGGTAAGCCTTGGAGAGCTGGGCCTCCCCTTCGAACAGATCGAAGGGGGGCACCAGCCGGGCAGGAAAGAGGATCTGCCAGCGGCCATTCTTCTTTCTCTGTTCAAGTGGGGGAAACTGATTGCCCCGCCAGGCCGCAAAAATGGGCGGCACGGGGCGCTGCACCGGATAGAACTCCGGGTTGAGCTGCACCCAGGTTTGTTCCGCAATGGGTTGATACCCGCTGATGTTGACCAGTGCCACCCCCAACCAGATCCCCAGCATATGACGGCCTCCCTTCCCTTTGGCGTCTCGTTGCTTTCACACTATGGCTCAGAAAACAGATAGATAGCAGCTTAGCACTGGGCAATGGCGCTCTGCACCCGTTTATCCGAGATAGGGTATGGCGTCCCCAGTTGCTGGGCGAAGAAGGAAACTCGCAGCTCCTCGATCATCCAGCGGATATTGGCCACCTCGGCCGGGATCAGCTGGGATTTGGGGATCTTGGCGAGCAGTGCCTTGTACTCCGACTCCACGCTGTGCACCTTGAGCATGTAGACCCGATCCCGGTTGGGATCGATGGCGAGCTTCTCGAGCCGCCGCTCGATGGCCCGCAGGTAGCGCAGCAAGTCAGGCAGCCGCTGCCAGCCGGTCTCGGTGACAAAGCCCTTGTGAATGAGGTTACCCAACTGCTGCTGGATGTCCGACATGGCAAAGGCGGTGTCGAGCTGCATCTTGCCCTTGAGCCGTTTCTTGATCTCATGGGAGAGGGTCAGCACGGCTTCCACCTGTTTGGCCACCTCCACCACCGCATCGTTGAGCTCGGCGCGGACATACTCCTTGAGCGCCTCGAAACCGGCCTCGTCCCAAGCCATGCCGCCGTGCTGCTCAATCAGCTTGTCGCAGCCGCAGGCGATGCAGTCGTCAATCAGCTCGGCCACCTTGCCAAACGGGTTGAAATAGAGCCCGATCTTGGCCTTGTTGGGCAACTTCTCCTGCAGATACTTGATGGGAGATGGCACGTTGAGCAGCACCAGCCGGCGTTGGCCTGCCCACATCAGCTGCTGCTGCACCACAGGGCTCTCCACCAGCTGGATGGCGACCGAATCTTTCTCGTCTACCAACGCCGGATAGGCCTTCACCTCGAACCCACCGCGCTTCTGACTGTACTCTTGCGGCAGTTCGCCAAAGCTCCACAGGGTGAGGCCAGACTGCTCGATATCATCGTCCGCCACTTGTGACAGAGTCTCCTGCACCTTGCCGCGCAGCGACTCTTTCAATGCCTCCAGATCCTTGCCTTCCGCCACCTTCTTGTGCTTGTCGTCCACCACACGGAAGGTGAGTTTCAGGTGATCGGGCACCGCAGCCCAATCCCAGGATTCACGGGGCACGGTCACGCCGGTCATGCGGCGCAGCTGACGCTCCATCTCGTCCAACAGCGGCCCCTGCTCGGGGTTGATACTGGCGAGCAACGCATCGGCATAATTGGGGGCCGGCACGAAGTTCTTGCGCATCGGCTTGGGCATCGACTTGATGAGGGCCACCAACAACTCGTGACGCAGCCCGGGGATCAGCCACTCGAACCCCTTCACCTCCACCTGATTCAGGAGCGGCAGCGGGATATGCAGGGTCACGCCATCCGCCGCCTCCCCCGGCTCGAACTGATAGGTCAGCTTGAGCTTGAGGCGCCCCTGCTGCCAGAAGTTGGGGTAGTCGAGATCGCTGATGTGGGCCGCATCCCCCTTCATCAACATCTCTTTCTCGAAGTTGAGCAGCTCGGGATCCTGCTTTTGCGCCTCCTTCCACCACTTGTCGAAGTGGCGGGCGGAAATCACATCTTCCGGCAAACGGGCATCGTAGAAGCGGAACAAGTCCTCATCATCCACCAGAATATCGCGCCGACGGGATTTGTGCTCCAGCGCCTCTACCTCGGCCAGGAGCTTGCGGTTATCGCTGAAGAAACGGTGGCGGGTCTCGAAATCCCCCTCCACCAGGGCGCGGCGGATAAACAGCTCGCGGCACAGCGCCGGATCGATGCGGCTGAAGTTGATGGTGCGCTCGTTGACCAGAGTCAGACCATAGAGGGTCACCTTCTCCTTGGCCATCACGGCACCGTTTTTCTTCGACCAGTGAGGGTCGCTGTGGTGCAGCTTGATGAGGTGACCTGCCAGCGGCTCCACCCACTCCGGTTCAATCTTGGCGTTGATGCGGGCGTAGAGGCGCGAGGTCTCCACCAGCTCGGCGGCCATCACCCACTTGGGCGGCTTTTTGAACAGACCGGAGGCCGGGAAGAGGTGGAAGCGGCCGTTGCGGGCCCCGAGAAACTCGGGCTTTTCCAGATCCTTGTTGCCGATATGGCTCAAAAGACCGGTAAGCAGCGCGCAGTGCACCGTCTTGAAGTCTGCCGGTTCTTGGTTGGCCTTGAAGCCCAGCTCCTTGACCGTCTGACGCAGCTGGAAGTGAATGTCCTGCCACTCGCGTACCCGCAGATAGGAGAGAAACTCCTTCTGGCACATGCGGCGAAACGGGTTGCTGCCAAGAGCATCCTGCTGCTCTTTAAGATAGTTCCAGAGGTTAACAAAAGCGAGGAAGTCGGAATCCTTGTCTTCAAAACGTCTGTGCTGCTCGTCGGCGGCCTGCTTTTTCTCCATGGGCCGCTCGCGGGGATCCTGAATGCTGAGGGCGGCGGTGATCACCATCACCTCGCTCAGGCAACCGGTCTGCGCCGCACTGATCACCATCTTCGCCAGACGCGGATCAAGGGGGATACGCGAGAGCTGGCGACCGGTCTCGGTCAGCTGCAGCTTGGCTTCGCGATCGCCCGTGGCGGGCAGCTCGCGCACCGCCTCCAGCTCTTTCAAGAGGGTCAGACCGTCCTTGATATGGCGCGACTCCGGCGGCTCGACGAACGGGAAAGCCTCCATATTACCAAGGCCGAGCGCCAGCATCTGCAGGATGACGGAGGCCAGGTTGGTGCGCAGGATCTCGGGGTCGGTAAAGGCCGGACGGCTATTGAAATCCTCCTCTGAGTAGAGGCGGATACAGATACCATCCGCCACCCGACCGCAACGCCCTTTACGCTGGTTGGCGCTGGCCTGGGAGACCGGCTCGATGGGCAGGCGCTGCACCTTGGTGCGCCAGGAGTAGCGACTGATGCGGGCCGTACCCGGATCGATGACGTAACGAATGCCCGGCACCGTCAGCGAGGTCTCCGCCACGTTGGTGGCCAGTACGATGCGCCGTCCGGCGTGTGGCTGGAACACCTTGTTCTGCTCGGCGTTGGAGAGGCGGGCGTAGAGCGGCAGCACCTCGGTATCGCGCAGGTTGAGCTTGCGCAGGGCATCGGCGGTATCGCGGATCTCCCGCTCGCCGTTCATGAAGATGAGGATGTCCCCGAGCCCCTCGCGGGCCAGCTCTTCCACCGCATCAAAGATCCCCTGCAGCTCGTCGCGCTCCTCCAGCCCTTCGCTCTTGTCATTGCTTTTTTTATCAACAAACAGTGGGCGGTAACGCACCTCCACCGGATAGGTGCGACCGGAGACCTCGATCACCGGCGCCTTGTTGAAATGACGAGAGAAACGCTGGGGGTCAATGGTGGCCGAGGTGATGATCACCTTGAGATCGGGGCGCTTTGGCAGCAGCTGTTTGAGATAGCCCAGGATGAAGTCGATGTTGAGGCTGCGCTCGTGGGCCTCATCGATGATGATGGTGTCGTACTGGGTCAGCATCCGGTCGTTCTGGATCTCGGCCAGCAGGATACCGTCGGTCATCAGCTTGATGTGGGTCTGCTCACTCACCTGATCGGTAAAGCGCACCTTGTAACCCACGTAGTGGCCAAGCTCGGACTCCATCTCCTCGGCAATACGGGCCGCGACGGTACGGGCCGCCAGACGGCGCGGCTGGGTGTGGCCGATGAAGCCCTTGACCCCACGCCCGAGCGCCAGACAGATCTTGGGGATCTGGGTGGTTTTGCCCGAACCGGTTTCGCCGGCGATGATCACCACTTGATGCTCTTCAATGGCTTTGGCGATCTCCCCTTGCTTCTGGCTGACTGGCAGATTGTCCGGATAGGTGACCTTAGGCACGCCCGCCAGACGGGACTGATAGCGCGTCTGTGCCACATCCAGGTCAGCGGCGATGGTTTCGAGCACGGCAGCCTGCTTGGCTTCCGGCAGCTTCTTGACCCCGTGCAGTCGACTGGAGAGACGGCGGGCGTCGAGATTCATGCAGGCGGTAAGACGGCGGCGCAGCGCCTCGATAGAGAGAGACAAGGTACGAATTCCTTAAAAGAGTGCCCATCAAGGGCCATATCGATAGCTGGGGGAGATCCTAAAGAGCGAGGCTGGGCGGTGCAAGCCTTAAAGCGCCGCGCCAGCACATCAAGCCGGAGGCGTCATGACCGTCACGGATGAAAAGAGCAGGCCGGAGCCTGCTCTTTGAAAACAACCAGACAACACCATTCAGACTCTGGCCTGATGCACGAAACAGGTGCCAAGCTGGGCGTGGATGGCCTGCATCACATTGTGGCGGTTGATGACCCCGAGCAGGCGCCCCTCCTCCACCACAGGATAGATCTTGGGCTTTTGACCCATCATCATCTCCGCCAGATCCAGGATGCTGGTGTCGGGGCCGACTGCCAGCACCTCCTTGCGCATCACATCCCTGACCTGGGCCACCTGTTCACAGTGGTAGGCCTCTTTCAACATGACGGCAATGCAATCCTGCTCGGAGACCCAGCCAATCAGATGTCCCTGGCTGTCCACTACGGGGCCGCCCAACTGATGACTGTTGAGAAATTTTTCCACCGCCGCCTGTACCATCATCTCTGCGCTGAAGATGATGGGCTTGGTCTGCATGTAGTCCTTTGCCTTGAGTGATTCCATGACGCTTTCCCCCAACGAGCCTCCCGAGGGGAGGCAAGAGCCGGGCACTATGTCCAGCTCACTCCAAGCATAGTCCGCGTGGATCAGGAGATGGATTGCAGCAAGAGCAAGAGCTCGTTCTGGCTGTGGCAGCCGGTCTTCTTGAACACCCCTTTCAGGGTGGAGCGCACGGTTTCCACCTTGACACCGCGCAGCTCCGCGATGTCGTTGCTGCTGTAACCCTTGCTCATCAGCACCAGCAGCTCCTTCTCGCCAATGGTGAGGGGATAGAGGCTGGCCAGCGCTTCGATGTCAGGATTGAAGGCGTGCTCGGGGTCACGCAGCACCACTTCCACATAGCGTTCAAAGCGGCTGAGTCCGCTCATCAGGGTGCATTGGACCAGCAGCGGGCGCAGGTTAGGCTGACGGGGAATGGACATAAATAGCTGTTCCGAATAGTAGATCACCGGAGGAAGGGAACTCAGTCCAGTTTGTGCGATCTGATTAGTCGCTAAA
>NZ_JAPCIQ010000126.1:0-8030 GCF_027707405.1 Aeromonas sp. QDB68
ATCCATGATGGAGGCCCTCAGGGTGATGACCTACTTCAAGGTTAGCCTTTCAACATGTAATTGGGACAGCGCCTTTTTTGTCTCCCCCCCCAGTTTTTCACCTTTTCCTGCCTGGCCGCATCATGTTATGTGAGCGATAACAAACGTTTCACTTTCGAAATAAATCATAATGGCCCCTCACACAACAGATGCGGGCACGATCCCGGGCACAGTGGACAGGAGTCGTTATGGGATGGAATCTGGGCACAATCAAGGGGCGCTATACCGCCGTTTTTCTGGGCTTCATGGCGCTGGTGTGCGCCCTGACGGTGATCGGCATCCAGATCTGGATCACTCCCGCCCTGCAAAAAGCGGGGGAGGAGAACGTGGCGCTGCGAGTCGGCGAGATAGCGACCGACATCCGTGACCAGCTCAACGGGGTACAGACCCAGTCGCGCAGCATTACCCAGCTGGTGGCACAACTGCCGAGCGAGCAGATAGACGCCCAGCTCCCGGCCCTCATCGACCAGTACGGCAACGGCATGGTCTTCGGTGGCGGCATCTGGCCCCTGCCGGACAAGCGGGAGGCGGGACGCGCCAAGTTCAGTACCTTCTTCCACAGGGATGCCTCCAACGCCCTCATTCCCAACACCTACTGGAACTCGGCAGAGGCGCCCAACTATTTCGATCAGCCCTGGCACAAGGCCGGCCAGCAGGCGCCCCGTGGCGTCTGTGCCTGGGCCGCCGCCTACAAGGATGGCGCGAGCCAGCAGCCGAGAACCAACTGCGCCATGGGGATCTACCAGGATGGCGCCCTCTACGGGGTGTCGACCATAGACGTCACCCTGGGCTTCTTCAACGACCTGGTGGCCAAGAAAGAGCAGGAGATCGGCGGTCAGGTGATGATCATCGAGGCTGACGGCAAGATCCTGAGCCGCAACGCCCGTCTGACCGGGGATGTGGTGCTCGGCAACCTCTCCGCCCACGCCGACTATCCCTTCGCCCTCGCCATCAGCAGCTTGCTGGGCCAGGATGCGAGCAAGGGGCAGCTGCGCACCACCTTCCAGGATCAGGGTGAGGAACAGACCCTGCTGATGGAGGCCATCGAAGGGACCCCCTGGCTGCTGGCCACCGCCCTGCCGACCCGCACCCTGACCCAGGACAGCCGGGATGTGCTCGCCACCCTGGCGAGCATCCAGCTCCCCCTGGCGGGGCTGCTGTTCGTGCTCATGGTGCTGGCCATCAGCCAGCTTGGCAGCCGCCTGCAGACCCTCAAGCTCAACATCGACGCCCTCAGCGCCGGCGACGCCGATCTGACCGCCCGCATCCAGGTCAAGGGGCATGACGAGCTGGACAACATCGCCCTGTCGGTCAACCGCTTCATCGCCTTCCTGCAACAGATGATGGTGCAGGTGACCGCCGCCACCGACCTCATCACCCGCGAGCTGGCCCAGCTCGATCAGCAGACCGGGCAGGCCAGGCGGATCCTGGGAGAACATGCCAGCGAAACCGATCAGGTCGTCACCGCCCTCAACGAACTCAGCTCCACCGCCGACAGCGTTGCCCGCCACGCCAACGACTCCGCCAGCTTCACCGAGGCCGCCAACGGTCAGGCGGCCAGCTCCCGCAAGGTGGTGGGATCGGCCTCCGCCAGCGTGGTGGCCCTCATCGACGAGGTGGATCTCGCCGCCGCCAAGGTGCTGGAGATGCAGGAAGATGCCCAGCAGATCGGCAGCGTGCTCGGGGTGATCGGCGGCATCGCCGCCCAGACCAACCTGCTGGCGCTCAACGCCGCCATCGAGGCGGCCCGGGCCGGTGAACAGGGCCGGGGCTTCGCGGTGGTGGCCGACGAGGTGCGTGCCCTCGCGGCACGCACCCAGAACAGCACCGCCGAAGTGGGCAGCATGTTGTCACGGCTCACCCAGGGGGTCGCCGAGGCCGTGGTCGCCATGGAGCAGACCAAGCGCAGTTGCCAGGCGGCGGCCGACACCACGGGGCAGGTCACCGGCGGCCTCGACACCATGGCCGACGCCGTGGTGCAGATCCACGATCTCAGCAGCCAGATCGCCACCGCTGCCGAGGAGCAGAGCCGGGTGACCGAGGAGATCAACCGCAACATGGTGAGCATTCGCGACATGCTGAACCTCCTGGTGGAGAACGGCGGCAACACGGAGCAGAGCGCCGCCACCCTGCTGGGGTCCAACCGCCAGTTGCTGGCCCTGGTGCACCGCTTCAAGGTGTGAGCCTGAATACCAGGCAGCAAAAAGGGGCCCGCGGGCCCCTTTTTCATTCACTTTGCCAGGACTCAGGCCTTGTTGGCCAGGTTCAGGGTCTTCACGGTCTCGCCTTCGAACTTGATGACCACGTTCTTCTGGGCCACTTCGGAGTCTTTCAGCAGGGACTTGGTGGTCTCGGCCAGCAGCGGGGAGGCCTTGTTCAGAGCGTCCAGGTCATAGGTCCACACTTCCAGACCGGCGTCGGTCTTGGTGCTGGCCGGGGCACCCAGCTTGTCCTTGATGGCCTGCTTGTTGGAGCCGCCTTCCTTGATGTCCAGGGCCTTCTTGATCGCTTCGTTGGAAGCGGTGTCCATGGCGTTGCCAGCCATCTCTTTGGCGGTGCTGGTGACGCTGCTGGTCACGGTGTCGGTCAGGGAATCCATCAGGCCGGCGTGGGCAACCAGAGGCAGGGCGGTCAGGGCAATCAGCAAGGACTTTTTCATGAAGATACATCTCGCAAGAATGAAAAGAGCGCGCATGAAACCAGCGGGATGAATTGGAGTCAAGAAAATCCCTTGGTCAAGCCGTATTCGGGGGGGAAAAGCCCCGTAGCGGCTCCGACCAGTGCCCTTGTCAGCCGCTGAGCTGGTCCTTGCCCGCCAGCTTGGCCCGGTAGAGCGCCCTGTCGACCCGTGCCATCAGGTGGGACACCTGCTCGTCGGGGTCGGACTCCACCAGCCCGAAACTCAAGGTCACGGGCTCGATCCCCTTGACCCTGGCATGGCTCAGGCGCTGCCTCAGCTTTTCGGCCACCACCCGGGCGTCGGGCAACCGGGTATTGGGAAGCACCAGCATGAACTCGTCACCCCCCCAGCGGGCCAGCAGATCGATCTCGCGGATGCAGCACCGGGTCAGCTGCACGATATCGATCAGGGTCTGGTCCCCCACCCCGTGGCCATGGCGATCGTTGATCTGCTTGAAGTCGTCCACGTCCATGGCGATCACGGCAAAGGGCTCCTTGAAGCGCTTGGCGCGCTCATGCTCCAGCCGCACCGCCTGCTCCAGCCGATAGCGGCTGGCCGCGCCGGTCAGGGAGTCCGTCTCCGCCAGGCGGCGGTTCTCCTCCACCTGGAACTGCAATGCCTGGTTGAGCCGCTCCAGTTCGGCGGTACGCTGCGCCACCTGCTGCTCCAGGGTGCGGTTTTGCAGCTCCAGCCTGGCGTAGAGTTCCCGCTGGGCGTGGATGTTGCGGTGTGCCCCCACCATCCTGGCGACACTGCCGTCCGGGTTGCGTGCGACGATGCGGCCACAATCCGCCACCCAGAGGTAGTCACCGTTACGGCAACGGCAGCGGTATTCGGCCCGGTAGTCCGCCGCCCGCCCACTCAGGCAGGCATCGAAGCTCTCCATGACCTGCGCCAGATCGTCCGGGTGGATCAGGTTCTCCCAGGTAAAGACGGTGTTGTCGAGGGAGTGGGGCTCATACCCCAGCATCTGATACCAGCCGGGATAGCGATGGACATAGCCGGTGTTGGCATTCCAGTCCCAGAGACCGTCGCTCACGACCTCCAGCATGCCGCTCATCACGGCCTCGTCGAGGGCCGGTAGCCTTGTCATCTCATTGTCATGCAGCATGAAAACCTTCCTTGTTCTGCTACTCGGCACCACGGTTCCGCTTGTTGACCTGGCGGGAAAACCGGGCCTGCCGGTCGAGCCTTCAAGGGGGCGACTGGCCTCGACACCCCGTCATGACGGGTTATCGGCCAGGTTGCCCTCTTGTTGAACAACAGTAGCAGCCCGCACACTTTCGAGTCTTGCGCGCCGTCACGCTCCCTTCCGTTCTTCTGCCGGCCAGATTGCACCACGGCGGTGCACACCTTTGGCGCAGCCCTGCCCATATTGGGCAAGCCTCGCTGACCAGGGCTGCGATTAATAAGTAACTATATGAATAAAAAGAAAAATACTTTTCTGGCGCAATATTTGCCTTTATCTGGGTGAACCACAAGGATTGGGGATATTGCATGAAATTAATCACCGCCATCATCAAGCCGTTCAAACTCGACGACGTGCGCGAAGCCATCGCCAACCTCGGCGTCGAGGGGCTGACGGTTTCCGAGGTCAAGGGGTTTGGCCGCCAGAAGGGGCACACCGAGCTGTACCGGGGTGCCGAATACCAGGTGGATTTCCTGCCCAAGGTAAAGCTGGAGATCGCCACCCTGGCCGACAACGTCGAGCAGATCATCGAAGCCATCAGCAAGGCCGCCCACACCGGCAAGATAGGTGACGGCAAGATCTTCGTTTATGACCTGCAGGCCGCCGTGCGCATCCGCACCGGCGAGACCGACGCAGACGCCCTTTGATACGACTGGAACTGAGGAATACGACATGGAAGAGTTGATCACATCCGTCAGCGAGCTGCGCTATGCACTCGACACCTTCTACCTGCTGATCTCCGGCGTGCTCGTCATGTGGATGGCCGCCGGGTTCGCCATGCTCGAAGCCGGCCTGGTCCGCGCCAAGAACACCACCGAGATCCTGACCAAGAACATCCTGCTCTATGCCATCGCCTGCATCATGTTCCTGCTGGTCGGCTACAACATCATGTACGTGGACAACAGCGCCGGCGGCTGGCTGCCGAGCTTTGGCAGCCTGATGGGCAGCCAGGCGGACGACGCGGGCCACTCCCTGCACGCCGACTTCTTCTTCCAGGTGGTGTTCGTCGCCACCGCCACCTCCATCATCTCAGGTGCGGTGGCCGAGCGGATGAAGCTCTGGTCCTTCCTGCTGTTCTGCGTGGTGATGACCGGCTTCATCTACCCCGTGGAAGGCTACTGGAGCTGGGGCGGCGGCTTCCTGAAAGAGGCGGGCTTCTCCGACTTCGCAGGCTCCGGCATCGTCCACATGGCGGGCGCTGCCGCTGCCCTGGCCGCCGTGCTGCTGCTCGGCCCCCGTCGCGGCAAATATGGCAAGCAAGGGGAGATCTACCCCATCCCCGGCTCCAACCTGCCGCTCGCGACCCTGGGCACCCTGATCCTCTGGATGGGCTGGTTCGGCTTCAACGGTGGCTCCCAACTGGCGCTCTCCAGCGCCGCTGACGCCACCGCCATCGGCACCGTGTTCGTCAACACCAACGCCGCCGCGGCCGCCGGTGTGGTCGGCGCCCTGCTGGTCAGCAAGCTCACCTGGGGCAAGGCGGATCTCACCATGATCCTCAACGGCGCCCTCGGCGGTCTGGTCGCCATCACCGCCGACCCGGCCTCCCCCAGCCCGCTGTTCGCCAGCCTGATCGGCGCCCTGGCCGGTGCCCTGGTGGTCTACGCCATCGTCGCCTTCGATCGCCTGAAGATCGATGATCCGGTCGGTGCCATCTCGGTACACGGCGTCTGCGGCCTGTTCGGCCTGATGGTGGTGCCCTTCTCCAACACGAGCGCCACCTTCGGTGCCCAGTTGCTGGGTGCTGCCACCATCTTCGGCTGGGTCTTTGCCGTCTCCCTCGTGGTCTGGAGTCTGCTCAAGGCCACCATGGGCCTGCGGGTCAGCGAAGAGGAAGAGATGATGGGTGTGGATGTCCACGAGTGCGGCATCGATGCCTACCCCGAGTTCGTCAGCGTCAAATCCAGCATCTGACACGGCCATCGGATGCGGGGCCCGGGGGACACCCCGGGCCCCGTTTTTTTGGCGGCTCGGCGCCCCTGAAGGCAGGAGGACGGTTCGAGTGATGCCACTCTGCCATGCAACCGGTGAACCCTCTGCTTTGCCCCTCCCCTTTTCAAGGGGAGGGGCGGGGTTTACCGTGGCGGCTTACGGATGGGGCCATAACCCCCTCCCCGCCTCCCCCTTGGCAGGGGGAGGAGCAATCAAGCGGCCCCTGTCTGGACAGGTCAAATAATCGAGGTGGCAGCCACGTAGGTTCGATTAGCGAAGCGTAATCGGACAGCGGTAACGGCATTGCTCCCTTCTCCCGTTTATTAAAAAAGGAGGAGAAGGGCTGGAGATAAGGGGCAGGAAAAAGAGAGTTCGCGGTAAACGTTGGGCTTCGCTACGCTCAGCTATGACAAAGCAATCGGTAGGTTTGTATTGATCCAAGCAAGACAAACCTACAAAATTTTAAAAATAAAAAAATATTAGAGGTAAAGTGCAAAGCTCAATATATATAGCCAATATTTTATTGTGTTTGCTCCCACCACACTTTATTATGACTTCGCTTACTTATTTAGGAAGTAAGGTGTATCACAAGCTGTCAAGTAGAACGCGCACCAGTACACTGGCTAGCAGACGACTTGCATGGCCGCAGATGGCTAGTAGACTCACGTCGAACACTCCTGCGATGATGGTATCATATATCATATCTGACATTCGTGGCCGACATCATATCGGTGTTGTGAATGCGTATTTAAGTACGTTTGTTAAGCCCGGATTGGGAATCGGATGGCCACAGTCCTTTACCTTTCCGGGTTTTGCAATTTAAGGCTCAATATGATGAACTCAGAAAATCAATGGTTTCGGAGTCGTGGTTACTTACATTTTGATTCTCCAGTAAAATTACGAAAAGCCTGTCAAATTGTAAAATCTCCTCTCAATGTTGCCCACCATGCTTTCCTCCCGCTAATAAGTTACGATATACACAGCTTTAAAATATCAATAGACAAAGATGGTAATATTCAAAAGAAAATCAAAGAAAGGCCAATTTCATATGCATCACACATCGACTCTCACATTTACTCTTACTATGCAGAGTTATTGTCTAATGTATATGAGAAGGCTCTCCACAAATTGCAATTAAAAGACTCCGTACTTGCTTTCAGATCTCTTGGAAAAAGTAATATTGATTTTGCTAACACGGCCTTTGAAAAAATAAAGGCTCATGGTGATTGCACTGCAATCGCGATGGATATCTCTGGTTTCTTTGATAATTTAGATCATGTAATACTCAAATCAATGTGGTGCAAATTACTCCAAGAAAACTCATTACCAGATGACCATTTCAATATATACTGTTCTCTAACCAAATCGTCTACAGTCAATAGAGACCTATTGTATGCAGCGCTTAAAATATCGAGAAACAATCCAAAATCAACAGGGGCAAGGCTTTGCGATATAAAAACCTTCAGAGATAAAATACGAGGCCTAGGGCTAATAAAAACCAACTCGACTGGAAGAGGTATACCACAAGGAACATCTATAAGCGCTCTTCTGTCTAATATATACATGCTAGATTTCGACAAGAAAATAAAAGACATGGTGGTATCTATTTCAGGAGAATACTATCGTTACTGTGACGATATGCTTTTTATCATCGATAGTGATAAAACCAGCGAGTTAATATCTATAGTGACACAAAGCATCTCCGAGCTAAAGATAGAAATAAATGATAAGAAAACAGAGGTTAGAAACTTCCACGTATATAGCGGAGTTCAAAAATGCGACAAGCCGCTACAATATTTAGGGTTCATTTTTGATGGCGAAAGAAAACTAATTAGATCAGCAGCCCTAGCTAGGTTTTCAGGCAGAATGAAAGCTGGGGTTAGGTTAGCTAAAAAGACGCATCAAAAAGCTAACCTTATCGAAGAGAAAAATGGTGTAGCCAAAACACCACTATTTAAGAAGAAAATTTATGAGCGTTACTCGCATTTAAGCAAGCGAAACTTCATTACATATGGCCATAAAGCGGCAAATATAATGGGTTCTAATGCGATCAAAAAGCAATCCTGATTACCCATGATTAGCAGTCACCACGAGCTATACTGATCTTACGTACAGCTGACTCTTATACACAAGTAGCGCCCTGAACGGAACCATTCCCGTTTTCCAGGATCTGATCTTCCATGTGACCTC
>NZ_JAPCIQ010000127.1:0-7907 GCF_027707405.1 Aeromonas sp. QDB68
TGGGACCGGTCACCCTGTTCCTCGTCCCCAAGCATCTGCCACTGACGATCCAGTCCGATTTTGCAGACGGGACCCTCAAGGGGGAGATACTGCCGCTCAAGGGGGCCAACATGGTGCTCATCGGAGACATGCAGGAGCCCCTCGCCCCGGTTGCCCGCCAGCTTGAGTCACGCCTGCACTGGTCCATTTAACAGACCTTGACCCAAGCTGACTCGTCCTCCGCCTCAGCCACATCACAGGCAGACATCCTCATTGTCTGCCTGTTCATCCCCACATCCCCGCATGTTCCCGCCCATTGCCCGCGCGAAGTCACATTTCTACCATTTATTTTAAATGACTCAAATGGCACCATTTGTGCTTTATTTATCCAATAATAGATAAATCAGCCTAATAAAACGGCAAGTTAAAACAAATGATTAACACAATGGAAACTTTTATGTATTCTGCTGTCACTGGTCTGATTTCTTACCTCCTACCAGATCCATAGAATCACGCCAGCAATGAATGGGAAGAAGCTGACATAACAACAGATCATGTCGTCAATAGCCGCCAAAGAGCCGCGATGTCGACAGAAAATCTGCTTACAAAGAGAGAACACTATGACAACTGCCTTTTTCAAGAAAAGCCTGATCGCTGCGGCCGTGACCCTGGCCAGCACCCAGACCTTCGCCGCCGCGTTCCAGCTGAACGAGCACTCGGCCTCCGGTCTGGGGCGCGCCTACGCAGGTGAAGCAGCCATCGCCGACAACGCGGCCGTGCTGTCCCGCAACCCGGCGGCCATGACCACCTTCGACAAGATGGCACTGTCTGTATCCGGCACCTATATCAAGCCCGACGTGGATGTGGCTGGCGACATCTATGCCGGCCCCACCAAGCTGGCTCCGTCCAGCGAGAGCGACATCGCCCCCGATGCCTTCGTGCCGGCCACCTACTTCATCCAGCCCCTGAATGATCAGTGGGCCTGGGGGATCGGCCTCTTCTCCAACTACGGCCTCTCCACCGAATATTCCAAGACCTTCGCGGCCGGTGCCGGCGCCGGTGACACCGAGCTGCTGACCTTCAACATCAACCCCAACATCGCCTATCGCATCAACTCCAGCTTCAGCGTCGGTGCCGGCATCAATGCCGTCTACGCCGCCGCCGAGCTGAACCGTTATGCCGGTGCGCTCTCCGCTGCCATTCCGGGTGCCAACTCCGATACCCGTCTGGCTCACCTGAAGGGCGACACCTGGGGCTTTGGCTGGAACGTCGGCACCCTGTACGAGATAAACGAAAACAACCGCCTCGCCCTGACCTACCGCTCCCAGGTGGACTTGAGCTTTGACGGCGACTTCCAGGGCGCCACCTCCCTCAACCGGGTCGTCGACGGCAACCTGAAGCTGGATCTGCCAGCCCAGGCCGAATTCGCCGGCTATCACCGTCTGAACCAGCAGTTTGCCGTGCACTACTCCGTCAACTGGACCGACTGGAGCGCCTTTCAGGAGCTGAAAGCAACAAGTTCAGGATGTAATATGCCTGGCCAACCAGGTGTATGCCTCAATAAACCGGAAAAGTTCAAGGACTCCACCCGTTACTCTCTGGGCGGTACCTGGTACGTCAACCCGTCCTGGGAAGCCCGTATCGGCTTTGCCTACGACAACACCCCGATCGAGCCGGAATATCGCAGCCTGAGCATTCCGGATTCCGACCGCGTATGGTATAGCGCCGGCGCCACCTACCACATCGACAAGGACATGAGCGTCGACTTCGGCATGGCCTATCTGGACGGCAAAGAAGTAGACGTAAACGAAGGACTGCGTAGCCATGATGACGGACTGCGCTGGAAAGGCACCTCCCACGGCAACGCCCTGCTGGCTTCCGCCCAGTTCAACATGAAATTCTGATAATCAGCAAATTGACCAGAGCGCCTGCGGGCGCTCTTTTTTTATTCCGAATTCCTGTTTCAGCGTACATCTGTAGTAAACAACTGTACGCTTTTCTTTTTTTATCAAGCTATTAGCAGCACATCCCCCAGCATTTAATCCCGTTTTCATCCGCTCACCCCCACGCCCGTTGCCTTACTGGTCATACCATATAAAATCCTGCCTCCAACCATAAGAACGTTCGAACTCCAGGTTCATTTTCAAGGATAATGCAATGCACTCCATCATGAAGCCGTCTCTCATCGCCCTGCTGGTGCTGTCGAGCCAGGCCCAGGCGGCAGGTTTTCAGCTGGCCGAGCAATCCGCCACCGGCATGGGCCGCGCCTTCGCCGGCGAAGCCGCCATCGCCGACAATGCCAGCGTGCTCTCCCGCAATGCCGCCGCCATGACCCGTTTCGATACCATGGCCTTCTCCGGTGGCTTCATCTATGTGCACCCCGACGTCAACATCGAGGGCACCACCCGGGTGCCGACCCCCAAGGGGCCGGTCAGTCTGGATGCCGGAGCCCACGACATTGCGGGTGACGCCTGGGTGCCCAACGCCTATCTCATCGTGCCCCTCAACGAACAATGGCGCCTCGGACTTGCCGCCACCTCCTATTACGGACTCGGGGTCAAGATGCCGGACAACTACAACGCCGGTCACTTCGGCAACGTCTCCGACATCAAGACCATGGATCTGGTGGCCTCCCTGGCCTATCGCATCAACCGCATCTGGTCCGTCGGGGCCGGTCTCTCCGCCATTCAGGGGGAAGGGGAAGTGGGCGGCACTTTCCCCTCCAACAACCAGATAGCCAAGCACCTGAAAGGGGATGGCTGGGCCATGGGCTGGAACCTGGGCACCCTGCTTGAGTTGTCGCAAGCAACCCGCATCGGTCTCTCCTATCGCCACGACGTGACCCTGACCCTCTCTGGTGACGCCATCGGCATCGATCAGAAGGGCCAGCCCTTCACCGATACCGGCAGCCTGGATCTGCCTCTGCCCGCCACCGCCGAGCTGGCCCTGTTCCATCAACTCACCCCGGCCCTGGCGCTGCATTCGAGCATCAACTGGACCAACTGGAGCAAGTTCGTGCAGCTCGAATCCGAGCTCGACCACCACGGCACCATGCACATCAAAGAGGAGCACTGGGAAGACAGCTGGCGCTATGCGCTGGGGATGACCTACCAGCTGGCCCCCCAGTGGCAACTGCGCTCCGGTATCGCCTACGACCGCAGCCCGGTCCCGGCGGATCGCCGCACCATCTCCATCCCCGACTCGGATCGGGTCTGGTACAGCGCTGGCGTGGGCTACCAGATTGACCGTCACCTCTCGCTGGATCTGGGGCTGACCCTGATCGACGGCAAGAAGGTGGACGTGAGCGAAACCATGCAGCTCAGGCCCGGCATCCCCCAGACCACCTCCACTTTCAATGGCACCTCGGAAGGGGATGCCTGGCTCGCCGGCCTGCAGCTCAACTACCTGTTCTGACACCCCGGGTTTCCTGACAAATAGTATGCCAGTTGTTGACCTTCCCGACCGGTCGGCACTGGCATAGTGATCCGCTTCACCATAGAATCAAGCCTGTAACCATGGTGGAGAGACGCATGTATTCCTATGTAGCAAGGCAGCCCATTCTGGATCGGGAGTTGAACACCCAAGCCTATGAGCTGCTGTTTCGCGACAGCCTGGACAATGTATTTCCCTCCGTCTCCGCACAGCAGGCCACTTCCAGGCTGGTTGCCGAGCAGTTCTTGCAGCAGAACATCGACCATCTCATCGGAGATCACCCCTGCTACATCAATTTCCCCCACTCCCTGTTGCTGGATGGATTGGCCGAATGCCTCCCCCGTGACAAGGTGGTGATCGAGATCCTGGAGGATGCCGAGCCCGACGATGCGCTGCTGGAAAAAGTGATCCAGCTCTATGGGCTGGGCTATCGGTTGGCGCTGGATGACTTCACCATGGTCTCAGACTGGGACAGGTTCCTCCCCTACATCCATATCATCAAGTTCGACCTGCGCAGCACGCCGCAACCCTGCATAGAGCACTTCATGGCGAATCATCGCCACCTGCCCCTCACCTATCTGGCCGAGAAAGTCGAGGATCAGGCCGAGTTCGAGCGGATGAAGCAGCTCGGCGTCACCCTGTTCCAGGGATTTTTCTTCAGCCGCCCCCAGATGGTGCAACAGCCCACCATACCGCCGGCCCAGCTGGTGGTGATGCAGCTGCTCGAGGTGGTCAATCAGACCGAACCGGATCTGGACAAGATTGAGAAACTGCTCAACCAGGATCTCACCCTCTCCCTCAAGCTGCTGCGCTACATCAACCACCTCAAGCGTTTCCCCCAGCCCATCGCCTCGTTTCGCCAGGCCGCAAGTTCCCTGGGGCACGCCCAGCTCAAGCGCTTCGTCGCCCTGATCGCCGCCACCAGTGCGGGAAGTGAAAAGAGCGCCGAACTCCACCAGATGTCCCTCATCAGAGCCCGGTTCTGCGAACTGCTGGCCCAGACCCATGCGCCCGCAGAGCAGGCACAGCAAGCCTTTGTCACCGGCCTCTTCTCCCTGCTGGACGTGCTCATGGGTGAACCGCTGGATCAGCTGCTCGGCTCCATTCCCCTGACCGACGACATTCGTGCCGCCCTGCTCACCCGCAAGGGCAAGCTCGGGTTCTACCTGGCGTTGTGTGAAGATTTCGAGAAAGCCGACTGGCAGCGGGTCGCCGCCAACACCGTCCGGCTCGGCCTCAACGAAGAGAAGGTCAGCCACCTCTATCTGAGCGCCACCGCCTGGGTCAACCAGCAGCTTCAGGCCATGGAAGAGCAACCGGTCCACTCCCGCCAGACATGACAACGTCCCTCTTGAAGGGACGTTGTCATTTCATCAACCCGCAGCAATCTCACCCACGCATTCAGCCTGCCTCGATGGCGATGGCCGTTGCCTCCCCTCCCCCGATGCACAGGCTCGCCACCCCTCGTCTGAGCCCGCGGGCACGCAGGGCATGGATCAGGGTCACCAGGATGCGGGCGCCACTGGCGCCAAGAGGGTGCCCCAGCGCACAGGCCCCGCCGTTCACGTTCAACTTGTGATGGGGAATGCCGCACCCGGCCATGGCCAGCATGCTCACCATGGCGAATGCCTCGTTCACCTCGAACAGGTCCACCTCCTCCACCGACCAGCCCACCCGGGCCAGCAACTTGTCAATGGCGCCGACGGGGGCACTGGTAAACTCCGCCGGCAAGGCGGCGTGACTCTGGTAACCCACTACCCTGGCCAGCACCGGCAATCCGAGCTGGGCAGCGGTCTCCCCCCGCATCAGCACCAGGGCTGCCGCCCCGTCCGAGATGGAACTGGCATTGGCCGCCGTGATGGTGCCGTGCTTGCTGAAGGCCGGCTTGAGGCCGGGGATCTTGTCGGGCCTGGCTTTGCCCGGTTGCTCATCCTCGGCCAGCAGCAGGGTATCCTCAGAGGTCATGACGGGAGCCAGTTCCGCGGCAAAGGCACCGCTGCGCTGCGCCGTCAGCGCCCGCTCCAGGGAGGCGATGGCAAAGGCATCCATATCGGCCCGGATCAGTCCGCTGCGATCGGCACTCAACTGGGCGTAATGCCCCATGAGATGGCCTTCGTAGGCATCCTGCAAGCCGTCCAGGAACATGTGATCGAGCACGCTCTGGTGCCCCATGCGAAAACCGCTGCGCGCCTTGTCCAGCAGATAGGGGGCGCGGCTCATGCTCTCCATGCCCCCCGCCACCACGACCTCGGCCTCCCCCAGACGCAGGCTGTCCGCCGCCAGCATCACTGCCTTCATGCCGGAGCCGCATACCTTGTTGATGGTGGTGCAGGGCACGCTGTCCGGCAGCCCCCCCTTGAGCGCCGCCTGGCGGGCTGGCGCCTGGCCGGCCCCTGCGCTCAGCACGTTGCCCATATAGACCTCATTGACCTGCTCCCCCGTCATCCCGGCCTGCGCCAGCGCGGCGCGGATGGCGCAGGCGCCAAGCTCGGGGGCCCCGAGCACACTCAGGGCCCCCTGGAAAGCCCCCATGGGGGTACGTTTGGCCGCCACAATCACGATATCCATCGATAGCACTCTCCTTGTTACATCGGGATAACATATGCCGCGACCGCGACAGGAACAAGACTTGCGGGGAAGTTGACGTTTGGGTAAGGTGCCAGCCTGCATTGACAACCAGATGGCAGCCAAGACAGCCCCATGACCAAATCCAGGGACGACACCCGCACCTTCAGCATCAGCGAACTGGCTCGCGAGTTCGATGTGACCACCCGCAGCATCCGCTTCTACGAGGATCAGGGCCTGCTCAACCCGACCCGCCAGGGACAGCACAGGATCTACAGCCGTCAGGACAGGGTGCGGCTCAAGCTGACCCTGCGTGGCAAGCGTCTGGGCTTCAGCCTCGCAGAGATCCGGGAGCTGTTCGATCTCTACGATGCGGACAAGAGCAGCCGCTCCCAGTTGCAGACCATGCTGGGGCTGGTAGCCGACAAGCGGGAGACCCTGCAGCAACAGCTGGAAGATATCCAGATGGTCCTGCTGGAGCTGGAGGCGGCCGAACAGCGCTGCCGCCAGGCCCTGGCACACCTCTCCCCCTGAGGCACGCAGACGGGCGAGGCGAGCGGGGAACACCGCCAGCAAATAGACACAAATGAAAGAGGGAGGCTTGAAGCCTCCCTCTTGTCATGCATCGTGGACGACCGATATCAGGCCTCCTTGCTCCAGCGGTTCGGATCGTAATCCGGGCTGTAGCGATCGACGATGATGGCACAGGCCGCATCGCCGGTGATGTTCAGCGCGGTGCGGATCATGTCGAACAGACGATCCAGCGCGAACAGCAGCGGCAGACCCTCGATGGGAATCCCGGCCGCCAGCAGCACGGCAACCACCAGGAAGCTCGGGCCCGGTACACCGGCCTGACCGATGGCACCCAGGGTGGAGGTGACGATGATCGCCGCCCAGGCACCCATGGAAAGATCGATGTTATAGACCTGGGCGAAGAAGATGGCGACCAGGCCGTAATAGATGGCATTGCCGCTCATGTTGATGGTGGCGCCCAGCGGCAGCACGAAGGAAGCGGTGGCGTTGGTCACCTTCAGATCGCGCTCGCAGGTCTCCATGTTGACCGGCAGGGTCGCCATGGAAGAGGCGGTGGAGAAGGCCACGATCTGCGGCTTCTTCATCGCGGAGAAGTACTTGCGTACCGGTGTGTTGGAGAAGAACGCGATCAGCAGCGGATAGACCACGAAGCCGAAGATGAGGATGGCGGCGACATAGACGACGAACAGCTTGAGCACCAGAGTCAGCACGTCAAATCCGTAGGTGCCGATGGCGTCGGCCATCAGGCCGAAGACGCCGATGGGGGCGATCAGCATCACCTTGTTGATCATCCAGACGAAGGCGTCCACCAGGGTGTTGAGCCCGTCCACCAGCGGCTTGGCGCGCTCGCGGGGCTGCTTGGCCAGGGCGATGCCGAGGAACATGCAGAACACCAGGATCTGCAGGATGTTGGCCTCGTTCAAGGCGCTGAACACGTTGGTCGGGATCATGCCAAGCAGGGTGGCCACCGCATCGGGCAGTGCACCCTTGTCGGCGTAGTCGCCGGAGAACATGGCCGCGGTGGCGCCAAAGTCAACGCCCACACCGGGTTTGAACACCTGACCCATCACCAGCGCCAGGAACACCGCCAGTGCGGAGGTGCCGAGGAAGAAGGCGAGCGTGGTGACGCCAATCTTGCCAGCAGCGGGACTGGCCCCCAGGTTGGCGGCCCCGGACAGGATGGCCACCGCCACCAGCGGGATCACCAGCATCTTGATCAGCTGGATAAACAGGGTGCCGAGCGGCGCAAACACCGTGGCTTGCTCTCCCATGAGCGCCCCGACCAGCGCGCCCAGCACCATGGCCACCACTACCTGGAAGCGGCGTTGTTGATCAAATCCGTCGCTGGATGGCCGTTCCCCAACCCGTTGATACCACTCAATTCACTGGCTGGCGAA
>NZ_JAPCIQ010000128.1:0-7862 GCF_027707405.1 Aeromonas sp. QDB68
CGAAACCCAACAAGGAGTTTCGGATTCTTACACAGCCTGAGGATCGGTCAATGGATCCTTAACTGATCGGCATTAAGGCCAGTGGGCCTCCCTCTTTCGTTTGCCGCCTCGTCAGCGTTTGCCGCCTCGTCAGCGTTTGCGCCAGACGGTGAGCTGAGCCACCGTGTGCTGGTACTTGCGGGCGGTCTCGCGGATGACGAAGGGGACGTCCCTCGGGGGCATGTGCTCCTCGAACTCCTCCGCCAGCAGCCGTTGCAGCGCCTGATAGGTGCCGAGGGCCTCGCCGTTTTCCCGGATGCCGCCGAGCCAGTTGGCCTTGGGGGTGTAGTCGGTCAGCCAGGTGTAGGGGCTGGTGAGCACCAGCAGGCCGCCGCTGCGAAGGCGCGGAGCAATGTCCCGCAGGAAGCGGGCGGGCTCCCGCAGTCGGTCGATGAGGTTGGAGGCGAGCACCAGATCGTAGTCGCCGTACTTGGGCTTGAGGTTGCAGGCATCCCCCTGGCTGAAGTGGACCCGCTCGCTCTGCTCGCGACCGAGCTCGTGGCGGGAGAGGCGCGCCTCGCAATATTCCACCAGATCCCCTTCCACCGGCACCGCATAGCGGAAGCTGTCCTGTCTTGCCAGGGTCAGGGCCACGTCGATGAAGCGGGCCGAGTAGTCCACCCCGTCCACGTGGGCGAAGCGGCGAGCCAGTTCGAAGCTGGCGCGGCCGGTGGCGCAGCCGATATCCAGCGCCCGCTCATGGCGGCCGCAGAGCTCGCTGGCAAGACCGGCCAGAGCCTCGGCGTAGTTGGCGACCCCGAAGTGGCTCGGGCCGTACTGGAAGTCGAGGTACTGAGCGACGAGCGTGTCGGTTTCATAAGGGTTCACGATGACGGGCTCCTGATAGCGTGAGACCAGGTAGCGGAAGCCCGCGTGCTGGAAGAAGTGGCGACGGAAGGCGTAGCGGGAGGACTTGAGCGCCTCGTTGCCGGTGCTGATCCAGCTCCCGCCCTTGATGAGGGTGTGCTTGCCGTCGAAGGTGGGGGTGGAGAAGTCGTCGTAGAGGGGGTGCACCTTGAACCCCTCGAAGCCGTCGATGGCGGTGCTGGTCCACTGCCAGACGTTGCCCACCAGATCGAAGAAGCTGCCCTGGGGGCAGGCATCCACCGGGCAGGAGGAGGCGAAGCGGGCCAGGTTGATGTTGCCGGGGGCCTCCATCCAGTCCGGCTGATCGCCGGCCAGTTGCTCCCGCAGCAGCATCCACTCCCCCTCGCTTGGCAACTGGACGGGCAGGCCGGTCTGATCCGCCTTCCAGCGGCAGAAGGCGGCGGCCTCCAGCTGGTTCACCTCCACCGGCCAGTCCCAGGGCATGGGGACCTGCTCGGTCATCAGCCGCAGTTGCAACTGCTCGGGTTCATTGGGATCGCCGACCCAGAAGGTGGGCATGCGGGCGTTGGCATACTGGCGCCAGCCCCGGCCCTCGTCGTCCCACCAGGCGGGCGCTTCATATCCGCCCGCCTGCACGAAGGCCAGGTATTCGGCGTTGCTCACCAGCATGCGGCTGGCCTGGAAGGGGGCCAGCTCGATGTGGCGCTCGCCGTATTCGTTGTCCCAGCCGTAGGTGGCATCCTGCTTGCCGAGGCGCACCTGGCCGCCGGCCACCGGCAGCAGGGTGTTGACGGGGACGGCGGCGAGATCGTGGCGCGCCTCGGGGCAGACCGGCCACTGGGGCTGGCTGCGCACCCAGGCCAGGGGCAGCTGGCGGATCAGCACACTGGAGGTCTCGAGGTGAATGCGCTCGTGCTCTATGCCCATCAGGATGACCCAGGCTGGGCTTTGCCAATGGATGGGCAGCTCAATCGGCATTCGCTCGATGAAATCACACACCAGGGCGCGCACCCGGCCGCGGTAGGCGCGCAGTTCGGCCACCGTGGGCCAGTCGTAGTGGGTTTCGTCCAGATCGTCCCAGCTCATCTCGTCCACCCCGATGGCGACCAGGGCCTCGATGCGGGGGTCGATGCGACCCTCGATGAGACGGGCCGCCAGCAGCTTGTTGACGAAGAAGGCGGCGGTATGGCCGTAGTAGAAGATGAGCGGGTGGCGCAGGGGGATCGCCTTGTTGAACCAGGCCCGCTCGTCGGCCAGGCAGTCGAACAGCGAGTCGTAGAGATCGAAGGTCTGGCAGAAGTAGGCGAGCAGCTCGCGGCGCTTGTGGTCGGGATCGTCGCCGGTCAGCAGCGGGGTGCGGGTGGGGGCAGGCAGGCCCGGATGGACGAATGAGTGGCTGGCTTGGGTCACGCTCTGACTCCTTGTTGATTCTGGCGGGTGAAGCAGCGATGGAGTGCTCTATACGCACCAGGTATCACTATTGGCTCAACGAACCGGGGCGGCAACCAAAAAAATGGGTCAACACCCCCCTTCGGGTGTGGTCAGATTGACCAGATTGTGGTCTGAATGACTCTTTGTTATGGACCCTTCGAGCCTCTAAATATTGAAATGGATAGATAAATCATGATGTTAGCTATATGGCACAGGGTTTGCTGATTGCCACTCACCTGCCGCGCCGTGCGGCAAAGAGGAAACGAGGAGTAGCGGGATGAAATGGATGCTGGGAGTGGTGCTGGCCCTGGGACTGACCGGATGCAGCTGGCAGGATGACGTCAAGGTGCGCGGGGAGGGGGCCGTGGTGGAGCAGCAGCATCCCCTGGGGCATGAGGTGACCCGGGTGCTGGCGGGCGTGCCCGCCAACCTGTACCTGGTGGCCGGAGAGAGCCACACCCTCAGGGTCAAGGGGGAGGCCAACCTGCTGCCCTATCTGGTGCTCACCGAGAAGGGGGAGAGGCTGGAGATCGAGGTCAAGGATGGCTACCGGCTCGACCCCACCCAGCCGCTGGAGATCACCATCACCCTGCCGACGCTGCACGAGTTGGCACTGGCGGGGGTTGGCAACGGCGCCTTGCGCGACTTCAAGGGGGATGATCTGGTGCTCTCCCTGGCGGGCACGGGGGACATCGTCGCCAGCGGGCTGACGCTGGATCGGCTGGAGGGCAACATCGCCGGGCTGGGCAACCTGGATCTGGGGCAGGGCTCCGCCCGGGTGATGGCGCTGAACATCGCCGGCGCCGGTGGCGTCAAGGGGGCCGGGATCGCCAGCGAGGAGGTCGAGGTGAGCATCGCCGGCAGTGGCGAGGTCGAGGTGCGTGCCCGGTCGCGGCTCAAGATAGAGATCGCCGGAGCCGGTGCGGTCAACTACTGGGGCAGCCCAGCGCTGACCAGCGAGATCGCGGGCTCGGGTCAGGTGAGCCGGTTGGGGAGCTGATCCCATCACCGCAACAATGAAAAAGGCCCCTCGGGGCCTTTTTTGCAGGATACGACACTGTTGAGCGACGCCTCACTCGAGGGGGAGTGCGAGGCCCAGATCGGCGTTCAGGCGCATCAGCAGCCACTGCATGCCGGCGAGGTGCTGGTGGTCATGGCTGACGAGCAGGCGCACCAGACCGTCCAGGGTCACCTCCCCATAGCCGCCATAGCGGGCGCGGCGCTGCCAGGCGTCGGACGGTACCGTCTTCAGCCATTCGACGGTCTGCAGGCGGGCGGTGCGAAACCGGTCGAGCTGCGTGGCGGTATCCTGCCGGGGGTAATCATGGTCCAGCGCCAGCTGATAGCCATCGAGGGAGGCGAGTTCCGGCCGGCTCTCCGCCAGGGTGCGACGAAACCGCACCTGATAGCCATCGAGGGAGGCGAGTTCCGGCCGGCTCTCCGCCAGGGTGCGACGAAACCGCACCTGATAGCCCAGCACCTCGATGTCCAGCAGGTGGCAGAGGTGCCCCCTGGCACTGAAACGCTCGGAGGGGATCCCGGCCCAGTTGGCGGGTTCCCAGTCCAGACGGTCGGTGGGGACCTGTGCCAGCAGCCGCTCGAACTGATCAGGCATGGCCAGCAATGTGGTGAAGAGAGGCATCCTTGTCTCCTGTTTCCGGGTGAATGGCCGCCCGCTGACGGGGCGGCCACGAGCGGATCAGCCTCAGGCCGGTTCGCCCAGGTGGTTGGCGTGAAAGCGCAGGTGTGCCTCGATGAAGCTCGCCACGAAGTAATAGCTGTGGTCGTAGCCGGCATGGCGGTTGAGCGTCAGGGGCCACGCCCGGGTGGCGGCCACTTCGGCCAGGGTGTCGATGCCGAGCTGTTCGGTCAGGAAGGGGTCGTCCAGCCCCACGTCTACCAGGGTCGGCAGAGGCGGGCTGTCGTGATGGCGCAGCAGCTGGCAGGCATCCCACTCCTGCCACAGCAAGGGGTTGTTGCCGAGGTAGGCGCCGAGGGCCTTCTGGCCCCAGGGGCAGCGGCTCGGGTGGCTGATGGGGCTGAAGGCCGACACCGAACGGTAGCGACCGGGCTCGCGCAGGGCGGCGATGAGGGCCCCGTGGCCCCCCATGGAGTGGCCGCTGATGGCGCGCCTCGTCGAGACCGGGAAGTGGGTCTCGATGAGATCGGGCAGCTCCCGGGTGACGTAGTCGTACATCTGGTAGTGGTCGCGCCAGGGATGCTGGGTGGCGTTGACGTAGAAACCCGCCCCCATGCCGAGGTCATAGCCGGGATCGTCCGCCACCCCTTCACCGCGGGGGCTGGTGTCCGGCGCCACCAGAGCGATGCCGAGCTCGGCGGCGATGCGCTGGGCCCCGGCTTTTTGCATGAAGTTCTCGTCGGTGCAGGTGAGACCGGAGAGCCAGTAGAGCACCGGCACTTTCTGGCCGGTGAGGGCCTGGGGCGGCAGGTAGATGGCGAAGCGCATCTCGCACCCCAGCACATTGGAGCGGTGGCGATACTGCTTGTGCCAGCCGCCGAAGCTCTTGTTGCTGCTGATGATGTCCAGATTCATGTAAGGACTCCTTGCCCCGCCCATGTATCGATGGGCGGGGCGCTTATGGGATCAGTAGTGGATGACGGTGCGGATGCTCTTGCCTTCGTGCATCAGATCGAACGCCTCGTTGATCTGCTCGAGCGGCATGGTGTGGGTGATGAAGTCGTCCAGCTTGAACTCACCCTGCATGTAGCGCTGCACGTAGCTCGGCAGCTCGCTGCGACCGCGCACGCCGCCGAAGGCGCTGCCGCGCCACACCCGGCCGGTGACCAGCTGGAACGGACGGGTGCTGATCTCCTGGCCCGCACCGGCCACACCGATGATGACGGATTCGCCCCAGCCCTTGTGGCAGCACTCCAGCGCCGCGCGCATCACCTTGACGTTGCCGATGCACTCGAAGGAGAAGTCGACGCCGCCATCGGTCATCTCGACGATCACCTCCTGGATGGGCTTGTCGAACGTGTTCGGGTTGATGCAGTCGGTGGCGCCCAGCTTGCGGGCCAGCTCGAACTTGCTCTCGTTGATGTCGATGGCGATGATGCGGCCGGCCTTGGCCAGGCGCGCGCCTATGATGGCGGAGAGGCCGATCCCCCCCAGCCCGAAGATGGCGACGCTCTCACCCTCCTTGACCTTGGCGGTGTTCATCACGGCGCCGATGCCGGTGGTGACGCCGCAGCCCAGCAGGCAGACCTCTTCCAGGGGGGCGGCCGGGTCCACCTTGGCGATGGAGATCTCCGGCAGCACAGTGTATTCGCTGAAGGTGGAGGTGCCCATGTAGTGATAGATGGGCTGGCCGTCCTTGGAGAAGCGGGTGGTGCCGTCCGGCATCAGCCCCTTGCCCTGGGTGGCACGGATCTTCTGGCACAGGTTGGTCTTGCCGGACTTGCAGAACTTGCACTCGCCGCACTCGGGGGTGTAGAGCGGGATCACGTGATCGCCCACCTTGACGCTGGTGACGCCCTCGCCGACGGATTCGACGATGCCGCCACCCTCGTGGCCCAGGATGCAGGGGAAGACCCCTTCCGGATCTTCGCCGGACAGGGTGAAGGCATCGGTGTGGCAGACGCCGGTCGCGACGATCCGCACCCGCACTTCACCGGCCTGGGGCGGCATGACCTCGACCTCTTCGATGGAGAGGGGCTGGCCCGGTCCCCAGGCGATGGCGGCCTTACACTTGATGCTTTGAACCTGTGCCATGAATGACGTCCTCGTAGTGGTTGGATGAACGGAAATGAGTTCGGAGATCCAGTGTAGTTTCCCGCCGATTTGGTGATAATAAGGTGAAATCTGAAATCACTTTTACGCATGGGTAATAATGTTCGGCTGGGAAGGGGTCTGTGAATTTGTCAGCGTGGCGGAGCAGGGGGGCTTTACCCCGGCCGCGCGCAAGCTGGGGGTCTCGGTGGCCCAGGTGAGCCGCCAGGTGGCGCAGCTGGAGGACAGGCTGCAGGCCAAGTTGCTGCTGCGCACCACCCGCCAGGTGCGGCTCACCGAGCTCGGGGAGATCTATTTTCGCCACTGCCGCCAGCTGCTCGACAACCTCTACGAGGCGGAGCTGGCGGTGGGGCGCCATCAGGCGGTGCCGCAAGGATCCTTGCGCATCACGGCCCCCGTCTCCTACGGCGAGAGCCGCATCGCCCCCCTGGTGAACGACTTCATGGTGCGCTTCCCCCAGCTGGAGGTGACCCTCAACCTCACCAATCAGCTGCTGGACCTGGTGCACGAGGGGTTCGATCTGGCGATCCGCCTCGGTCACCTCAAGGACTCCAGCCTAGTGGCGCGCAAGCTGGCGCAGCGGGTGCCCTATGTGTGCGCCTCCCCGGCCTACACCGCCCGCCATGGCATGCCCAACAGCCTCTCCGAACTTGCCCGTCACACTTGTCTGGTGGGCAACAGCGACGAGTGGCACTTCACCCTGAACGACAAGCCCCACAGCGTGCGGGTCCACGGCCTGCTGCAGTGCAACAGCGGTCACGCCCTGCTGGATGCGGCCCTCAAGGGGATCGGCATCATCCAGCTGCCGGACTACTACGTCAGCGACCACCTGGCCCGGGGGGAGCTTATCGAGCTGCTGCCGGAGCTGCGGGCGCCGGCGGAGGGGATCTGGGCTCTCTATCCCCACAACCGCCACCTCTCCCCCAAGGTGCGGCTGCTGGTGGACTATCTGGCCGAGCGCCTCAGTGATCCCCACCAACCCGCCCTGGTACGGCCCATCGGTTGATGGGGGCGATACAGGTATAAGAAAGAGGCTTGAATGGGTTGATAGAATACAAGTATTCATAAATGAATTTTTGTTTCAAATGAGCCTTTGTTGTTGTAGCCTGTCAAACGCAATAGACCTGCTCATACCGGGTCTTTATCCTCTTATTGCTAAAGGACAGATAATAATGAAAGGCACGGTTATTGATTTTAATGAATCAGCTCGTACTGGTTTGATTTCTGGGGATGATAGTAATAGATATCAGTTTGACATTATTGAATGGAAAGGGAATCAGCTCCCGAAGAGTGGCTTGAAAGTTGATTTTTCTATTGAAGGCGAGCATGCAAAAGCCATCTATGCCATAGCCTCTAATGCTGGTTCTTCCAAGAAGGTCGCAGCTGCGCTGTTTGCATTTTTCCTGGGCGCTTTCGGTGCTCACAAGTTCTACCTGGGTTACACCAAACAAGGTGTGATCATGCTGCTGATATTTCTACTTGGTTTCATTCTGCTTGGTTTGCCGTCGGTTGTTATCGGGATCATTGCCTTCATCGAATTTGTTGTTTATATCTCCAAGTCGGATGAAGAATTTGAGCAGACCTATATTATCAATAAGAAAGTATGGTTCTAGCCGATAAATTACCCGGCTAATTACAGGTTTATTGATATGTTGTGCTAATGAAGGAATAACCCGTTCTTTGACAAGGCCGGGTTATTTTTCTATTCAGCCAAGAACATCCTGGATATCTCAAAGAAAATCTATGGTCACCCCCTTTTTTGCAACCTTGATTTCGGGTGTTGTGGTTGGCTTGCTTAAATCTATCCGGCGTC
>NZ_JAPCIQ010000129.1:0-7648 GCF_027707405.1 Aeromonas sp. QDB68
GTAAAGGGGTCGTTGGAGCGGGCGTAGTCATTGAGCGCCATGGCGCCGCGGTCAGTCGTGAAGTCGTAGGCGCGCAGCCAGGGGTCGTCTCAGAAAACGGAAAATAAAGCACGCTAAGCCGGTTGCAGCGGCCGTAGCGGCCTGAACTTGCCCGCGCCGATCTTGGCGCTGCTGCGCCAGAGGTAATCGCCGGTCAGGTTGATGTGCTCCCAGCCGAGCGGCGACAGGTACTGCAACAGGCCGTCATCGACGGCTTGACCGTGGCCACGCAAGGCGTTCGCGGCCCGCTCCAGATAGACCGTGTTCCATAGCACGATGGCCGCCGTCACCAGGTTGAGGCCGCTGGCCCGGTAGCGCTGCTGCTCGAAGCTGCGGTCGCGGATTTCCCCCAGGCGGTTGAAGAACACGGCGCGGGCCAGCGCGTTGCGCGCCTCGCCTTTGTTCAGCCCGGCATGCACGCGGCGGCGCAGCTCGACGCTTTGCAGCCAGTCCAGGATGAACAGTGTGCGCTCGATGCGTCCCAGCTCACGCAGGGCGACGGCCAGGCCGTTCTGGCGCGGGTAGCTGCCAAGCTTCCTGAGCATCAGCGAGGCCGTCGCCGTGCCCTGCTTGATCGAGGTGGCCATCCGCAGGATTTCATCCCAATGGGCGCGGACGTGCTTGATGTTGAGCGTGCCGCCGATCATCGGTTTCAACGCCTCGTAGGTGGCATCGCCCTTCGGGATGTAGAGCTTGGTGTCGCCCAGGTCACGAATGCGCGGGGCGAAGCGGAAGCCCAGCAGGTGCATCAACGCGAAGACGTGGTCCGTGAACCCTGCCGTGTCGGTGTAGTGCTCCTCGATCCGCAGGTCGGATTCGTGATACAGCAGGCCGTCGAGCACGTAGGTCGAGTCGCGCACGCCGACGTTCACGACCTTGGTGTGGAACGGCGCGTACTGGTCGGAGATATGGGTGTAGAACGTCCGCCCTGGGCTGCTGCCGTATTTCGGATTGATGTGGCCGGTGCTCTCGGCCTTGCTGCCGGTGCGGAAGTTCTGGCCGTCCGACGATGACGTGGTGCCGTCGCCCCAATGCTCGGCGAAGGGATGTCGGAACTGCGCGTTGACCAGCTCGGCCAGTGCCGCCCCGTAGGTTTCGTCGCGGATGTGCCAGGCTTGCAGCCAGGCCAGCTTGGCGTAGGTCGTGCCGGGGCACGATTCCGCCATCTTGGTCAGGCCCAGGTTGATCGCGTCGGCGAGGATCGTGGTCAGCAACAGGTTTTTGTCCTTGGCCAGGTCGCCTGACTTCAGGTGGGCGAAGTGCCGGGTGAAGCCCGTCCATTCGTCTACCTCCAGCAGCAATTCGGTGATCTTGACGTGCGGTAGGATCATCGCCGTCTGGTCGATCAGGGCCTGTGCGGTATCGGGCACCGCCGCATCGAGCGGCGTGATCTTCAGGCCCGACTCCGTGATGATGGCGTCCGGCAGCTCGTTGGCCAGCGCCATGCGGTTGACGGTGGCGAGCTGCGTTTCCAGCAGCGTCAGCCGGTCATGCAGGTACTGGTCGCAATCGGTGGCCACGGCCAGCGGCAATTCGCTGGCCTGCTTGAGGCTGGCGAATTTCGCGGGCGGCACCAGGTAGTCCTCGAAGTCCTTGAACTGGCGCGAGCCTTGCACCCAGATGTCGCCGGAGCGCAGCGCGTTCTTCAGCTCCGACAGCGCGCACAGTTCGTAGTAGCGCCGGTCGATGCCGGTGTCGGTCATCACCAGCTTCTGCCAGCGCGGCTTGATGAACTCGGTCGGCGCGTCGGTGGGCACCTTGCGGGCGTTGTCGCTGTTCATGCTGCGCAGCACCTCGATGGCGTCGAGTACGTCCTTGGCGGCGGGCGCGGCCCGCAACTTGAGCACGTCGAGAAATTCCGGCGCGTAGCGGCGCAGCGTGGCGTAGCTCTCGCCGATGCGGTGCAGGAAATCGAAGTCCTCGGGTTGCGCGAGCCGCTGCGCTTCGGTGACGCTCTCGGCGAAAGCATCCCAGGACATGACGGCCTCGATGGCGGCGAACGGATCGCGGCCCGCTTGCTTGGCCTCGATCAGCGCCTGGCCGATGCGCCCGAACAGCCGCACCTTGGCATTGATCGCCTTGCCGGATGCCTGGAACTGCTGCTGATGCTTGTTCTTGGCGGCATTGAACAGCTTGCCCAGGATGCGGTCATGCAGGTCGATGATTTCGTCGGTGACGGTGGCCATGCCCTCGATGGCGAGCGCCACCAGGGTCGCGTAACGCCGCTGCGGCTCGAACTTCGCCAGGTCGGCGGGCGTCATCTGGCCGCCCTCGCGGGCGATCTTGAGCAGCCGGTTCTGGTGAACCAGCCGCTCGATGCCGGAGGGCAGGTCGAGCGCCTGCCACGCCTTGAGGCGTTCGATGTGTTCCAGCATGTGCCGCGAGTTCGGTTTGACCGGGGATTGCCGCAGCCAGGCCAGCCACGTCGTCTTGCCGTTGTCGCGGCGCTTGAGCAGATCGTCGAGGCGACGGCGATGCACGTCCGTCAGCGGCTCAGCCAAGGCGTCGTAGAGACGCCGGTTGGCGCGGGTAATCGCTTCGGCGCTCGCCCGCTCGACGGCGTTGAGGGCGGGCACAATGACCGACTGCCGCCGCAGGTGCTCGATCAAGGCTCTGGCCAGCACGATGCCCTTGTCGGTTTGCATGGCCAGCTCGGTCAGCAACTGGACAGCCTGCCGGTAGTGGCCAATCGTGAACGGCTGGAAGCCGAACACCGTTTGCAGCTCGACCAGGTGCTCGCGTCGGGTCTGCTCACGCTGCCCGTACTCGTCCCAGCTTTCGATGCCGACCTTGAGCTGGTTGGCGACCAGTCTCAGCAATGGCGGGAACGGTGGCTCATCAGCGCCAAGGATGACGCCGGGAAAGCGCAGGTAGCAGAGCTGCACCGCGAAGCCCAGCCGATTGGCCGGGCCGCGCCGCTGCCGGATGATGGAGAGGTCGCTTTCGCTGAACGTGTAGTGACGGATCAACTCATCCTTGGTGTCCGGCAACGCCAGCAGGCTTTCGCGCTCGGCGGCGGAGAGGATCGAACGGCGGGGCATGCGGTTTCCTTCTTCTTGAAAACGTAGGTTTGTGACAAGCCCGCCAAGGCAACCGGCGCGTGTCATTTTCAGAAGACGACTGCACCAGACAACGCGGTTTGAAGGCTGTTGTGCAGTCGTCTATTGAACGAACAGTATCAGGAGTCCGCTGCACGAATGATGACCTCAAGCCGGTTCTGGTCGCGCTGGCGACCGATCAGCCCCTGGATGTGCGATACCGCGACCACGATCTTTCCGGCGATTGGGCGGGCTACCGCGAATGCCACATCAAGCCCGACCTGCTGCTGATCTACCGCAAGTCCGACGCCGACACCCTGCGACTGGCGCGGCTTGGCTCCCATAGCGAGCTGTTCGGCTGATGCCAGTCGCCTTGTCCGCCAAACGATCATTAGGCGGCCAAACCGGACGCCTGTCCGAAAACATCTTGCGCAACGGGATGACGGACAATAAGATAGGCGGACGGTATAACGGACAAATGGGCGGAAATGGCACTCATCGGCTATGCGCGGGTATCGACGGCGGAACAGGACACCGCCTTGCAGACGGATGCGCTGCGCAATGCAGGCTGCGAACGGGTTTTCGAGGACACGGCATCCGGGGCCAAGGCAGACCGGCCCGGCTTGGCCGATGCGCTGGCTTATCTGCGCGATGGCGATGTGCTGGTCGTCTGGCGGCTGGATCGGCTTGGCCGCTCCCTGCCGCACCTGATTGAGACGGTCGGCAAGCTGGAAGCACGGGGCGTCGGCTTCCGCTCGTTGACTGAAAACATCGACACCACCACGCCGGGCGGACGGCTCATCTTCCATGTGTTCGGTGCGCTGGGCCAGTTCGAGCGCGACCTGATCCGCGAGCGCACCAAGGCCGGGTTGACCGCTGCCGCCGCACGCGGGCGCAAAGGCGGACGCAAGCCGGTTGTCACTGCCGACAAGTTGCAACGAGCGCGGGAGCTTGTCGCCAACGGCTTGAATGTCCGCGAGGCCGCCGCACGCCTCAAGGTAGGAAAAACCGCTCTCTACGCTGCCTTGCAGGCGGCCAGTTCTGGCAGTGCAGCCGACTCCTGATATTTCGTGCAGTCGCCTTCTGAAAACGACAGCGCGGCACGGGAATCAAGGCATTGCGATTCTCGAAAATAGTTCTTGAAATTCTATTCTTGATTGCATATCATCTCAACGAGTTTCGATAAGAAAGGATGCGCATGCGACCGTCTGTTGTGCTTGACATGAAGCGAAGCGCAGTGCGTGAAGCGGTAGGCCGCTTTCGCGCCGCGAACCCGCGCGTCTTCGGCTCGGTGCTGCATGGCACCGACCGGGATGGCAGCGACCTCGACCTGTTGGTCGATGCGCTGCCCGGTGCCACGTTGTTGGACTTGGGCGATTTGGAAGAAGAACTGAAATCGCTGCTCGGCGTTGACGTCGATCTGCTGACTCCCGGCGACCTGCCGCCGAAGTTCCGGGCCAAGGTGCTCGCGGAGGCGCAACCGATATGAGCGAGAACCGCCTGCCCGATTACCTCGACCACATTCAGCAGGCCGCAACCGATGCGCGCAGCTTCGTGGAAGGGATGGCCAAGGACGACTTCTTGGCCGACAAGCGCACCCAGCAGGCCGTCATCATGAGCCTGATCGTCATCGGCGAGGCGGCCACAAAGGTGATGGATGGCTACGTCGAGTTCACCCAGGCGCATGCCGACGTGCCGTGGCGCAGCATGCGCAATATGCGTAATCGCATGGCTCACGGCTATTTCGACATCAACCTCGATGTGGTGTGGGAGACGGTACAGGAATGGCTGCCGGCGTTGCTCCAGCAATTGCCCGCCGTGCGTCAGGATGCCGACGATGAAGACCGTAACGACAAAGGCATGGAGCCATGACCAATCAAGCCGCCGATGTTCGGCCCCTCTGGCGTGTTCGATCCCGCGACCTATGAGCCGCGCTCGGGCAAGACCTTCTGGATGGCCGCAACGGACGTGAGTTCGCTGGTGGGCAAGGAGGCAGCAGCCGACACGCTCATCGGCAACTGCACGACCGCACGACCAGCCTCCCGTTCAAATTCGAGTTAGAACTCATATCCAGCCTGTCTGGGGGCACTGTGAAAGAGGGATCTCCGATGACTGTTGAATCGAGAATATTTTCTGTAGCCGAGTATGTTCAGCCGTCCGAAGGCGAGCCTATTCGTTCCGTTGTGCTTGAAACCCGAGACTCAATTATCGTGGTTTGGCATGTCCATCCCGGGCAGGAAATTGCGGCTCACATTCATCCTCACGGCCAAGACACGTGGACTGTTTTGTCGGGAATGGCTGATTACTTTCAGGGCAATGGGATTGTTCGTGCCCTCAGGGAAGGTGAGATAGCCGTGGCAAGACCGGGCCAAGTGCACGGGGCGCGAAATACAGGTACCGAGCCATTTGTGTTCGTCTCGGTTGTGGCATCAGCCAATGCCGGTTTCGTATTGGCTGAGCGATAGAGCCCAATCTCTGGAGTTGGTCCAATGAGCGGTCGGGGAGATAGGTAACAGACATGCAGCGGACACGGCTGCTAAACCAGGTCGCAAACCTCCTTGCGTCGCAGCGTGCCGCAAGCGACGCGATCAATCGAATGGGGTCGGCATGAGACTGAACACCATCCAGTTCCCGACCGCGTAGCCGCCTGTCCTGCCGATCAGGTCTTGACCATCGACGCCTGGGATCAGTCCTGAATGTTCTTGGAGACCACTACGTTATGAGCCGCAGCCGCCGCAAAACACCCATCGTCGGGCACACGACCTGCGGCAGCGAGCGCGAGGACAAGAAGCTCTGGCATCAGCGCTGGCGCACCCGTGAGCGCACGGCGCTGACCAGCGCGTCGCCCGAAGCCCTGAGCGCCCATCTGCCCCTGCTGGAAAACCAGGCCAGCAGCGTCTGGTCGATGGGCAAGGATGGCCGCTCCTACTGGCCCGTCAAGCGCCAGGCCGCCACGGCGGATCGCATCGCCAATCACAAGGGACGCAACCCGCAAGAACGCGCCTCCCTGAAAAAGCGCCTGCTGCGCAAGTGGATGAGCAAATGAAGCTCTCCTTCCATCAGCACATTGCGCTGTTCTGGATGATCGGTGCTCCGGGCGTCTTCGCGCCCGTGATCGAGAACGCCAAGCGGCCCGATGCCGGCGCCGTCATGGCGTGGGGTGTCGCGATCGTGGCGGTGATGATCCTCTTCACCCCTTTGCTGCTGCGCTGTCCACCATTCCGGCGCTGGTATGGCCGGACGGATGCGCTGTCGGAGCGGCAGCGCCAGGCGCTTGCCGAGCGCGGCCTGCGCCGCTACTACCAGACCGCTTTCGATGACGGCTACGTGCCCCGCGTGATGCCCTACGTGTGGCGCATCATCTGGACGGTCGGCGGGTTGATGGCTGTGACCGCCGTACTGCCTACCAACACCGGACGGCCAGCCTTCGATGCCTTGGTGGTCTTCTCGACCTGGTATCCGATAGGCGTGATGCTGCTGGTTTTCGCGTCGAGGCCCCTTGGCCGGTTGATTCGCCAAAGAGCACAGGAGCGGCGGAAATGAGCACGTCAACCATCGAGGCGCTGGCCAGCGCCTGGGCAAGGATTGCCGAGGAAGCGGAATTCCCCGCTGACTACGAGGGGACTGCCACACCACAAGCGCATCGGGCTAGCGAAGCTATTCAGGAGCAGATTCGGGAGCGCATCGTCGCCACCAACGACATGCGGCTGTTCAGCCTGCTGCACCTGCTGGGTCAGGCGTCGCTGCGCATGGAGCAAGCGCTGTGGCCGGAGGATTACGAGCGGATGACGCGCGAGGTTGAGGAAGCCCTGCGGCAAGCCACCGACGCCAACGCCAGATCGTACACCCACGAAGAAGTGATGCAGGCGATGCAGGAACGCATCGACCGGGCGCGAGACAAGCCATGTTGATTGGCTATGCGCGCGTCTCGACGCAGGATCAGAACCTGGAGCTGCAACGCGAAGCCTTGAGCAAGGCCGGATGTAAAAAGGTCTTCGAGGACAAGGTGAGTGGCACGCGGGCAGACCGGCCTGGCTTGGCCAAGACGCTCGAAATGCTGCGCGAAGGCGATACTTTGGTCGTCTGGAAGCTCGACCGGCTGGGCCGGTCGGTCAAGCAACTGGTCGATCTGGTCGGCGATCTGCACAAGCACGGTGTCCAGTTCAGGAGCCTCACCGACTCCATCGACACCGGCACACCATCCGGGCGGTTCTTCTTCCACGTCATGGCGAGCCTTGCCGAAATGGAGCGCGAGCTGACCGTCGAGCGCACCCGCGCCGGGCTGGAAGTCGCCAAGCAGCTCGGCCGCAAAGGCGGCCGCAAGCCGAAGATGACCGACAGCAAGATCGAGTCGGCCAAGAAGCTGCTGGCCAGCGGGGTGCCGCCCAAGGACGTGGCCAAGAACCTCGGCGTGTCCATTCCGACGCTGTACCGCTGGGTGCCAGCCTCCACGCACGCTTAGCGTGCTTTATTTTCCGTTTTCTGAGACGACCCCAGTTGGTGGACTTGCCCGAAGGCCTGGGCCGGCACATCCACCAGAACCGCCTGCTCAAGCTGGCCCGCGAGGGTGG
>NZ_JAPCIQ010000130.1:0-7561 GCF_027707405.1 Aeromonas sp. QDB68
GGGTATCCATGATGGAGGCCCTCAGGGTGATGACCTACTTCAAGGTTAGCCTTTCAACATGTAATTGGGACAGCGCCAAAAAAAAGCCCACTGTCATGCAGTGGGCCAATCACAATCACATCACGCCTGGAGTAGCAGACGATTGATACGGGAGACGAAGCTCGCCGGATCATTGAGGCCGCCCTGCTCCGCCAGCTGGGCCTGCTCGTGCAGGAGGGAGACCCACTCGCCAAACAGGCTCTCATCCTCGATGGTGCCGAGCTTCTTCACCAGGGCATGGTCGGGGTTGAGCTCCAGGATGTACTTCTGCTCCGGCACCGGCTGACCGGCGGCGCGCATCAGCTTGATCATCTGGGTGCTCATGCCGTGGGCGTCGGTGACGATGCAGGACGGCGAGTCGGTCAGACGGTGGGTGACGCGCACCTCTTTCACCGCTTCACCGAGGCTCTTCTTGACCCGCTCAACCAGACCGGCGTTGGCTTTTTCGGCCTCTTCCTGCGCCTGCTTGGAGGCGTCGTCTTCCAGATCCCCGAGATCCAGTTCGCCACGGGTGACGGAGACCAGCTGCTTGCCGTCGAACTCGGTCAGGTGGCTCATCAGCCACTCGTCCACCCGCTCCCACATCAGCAGCACTTCGACGCCCTTCTTGCGGAAGATCTCGAGGTGCGGGCTGTTCTTGGCAGCGGCATAAGAGTCGGCGGTGATGTAGTAAATCTTCTGCTGACCTTCCTTCATGCGGCCAACGTAATCCTCGAGAGAGACGGTCTGGGCTTCGCCCTCGCCGGCGGTGCTGGCAAAGCGCAAGAGCTTCGCGATCTCTTCCCGGTTGGCGTAATCCTCGGCCGGGCCCTCTTTGAGCACATTGCCGAACTCGCTCCAGAACTTGGCGTACTTCTCGCCATCCTCTTTCGCCAGCTTGTTGAGCATGGTGAGCACGCGCTTGGAGCAGGCCTTGCGCAGGGAGGCGGTCACCTTGTTGTCCTGCAGGATTTCACGGCTGACGTTGAGCGGCAGATCGTTGGAGTCCAGCACCCCTTTCACGAAGCGCAGGTAGGTCGGCATGAACTGCTCGGCGTCGTCCATGATGAAGACGCGCTGCACGTAGAGCTTCAGACCGTGCTTCTGTTCGCGGTTGTAGAGATCGAACGGCGCGCGAGCCGGGATGTAGAGCAGGCTGGTGTACTCCTGCGCCCCTTCCACCCGGTTGTGACCCCACAGCAGCGGATCTTCGAAGTCGTGGGCGACGTGCTTGTAGAACTCCTGATACTCCTCGTCCTTGATGTCCTTCGGGTTGCGGGTCCAGAGCGCAGTGGCGCGGTTGACCTGCTCCCACTCCCCCGGGGTACCGACGATGGTTTCACCGTCTTCTTCCCGATCCGGAGTGCCCTCCTTGAACATCTCTACCGGCACGCTGATGTGGTCGGAATATTTGCTGACCACGGAGCGCAGGCGCCAGTCGTCCAGGAACTCCTCTTCATCGCTGCGCAGGTGCAGGATGACGTCGGTGCCGCGACCGGCTTTGGTCACGTCAGCCACGGTGAAGGAGCCTTCCCCCTCGGATTCCCACTGCACGCCCTGGCTCGGCTCAGTGCCGGCGGCGCGGGAGATCACGGTCACCTTGTCAGCCACGATGAAGGCGGAGTAGAAGCCCACCCCGAACTGACCGATCAGCTGGGAGTCCTTGCCCTGATCACCGGAGAGGTGCTTGAAGAATTCGGCGGTGCCGGATTTCGCTATGGTGCCCAGGTGCTCGATCACCTGATCACGGGTCATGCCGATGCCGTTGTCCGAGATGGTCAACGTCTTGTTCTCTTTGTCCACCACCAGGCGCACGCGCAGCTGGCCGTCGTTTTCGAACAAAGAGGCATCGGAAAGCGCCTTGAAGCGCAGCTTGTCCGCCGCATCGGAGGCGTTGGAGATCAGCTCGCGCAGGAATACTTCTTTGTTGGAGTAGAGGCTGTGAGCCATCAGGCTCAGCAATTGTTTGACTTCAGTCTGAAAGCCGTGGGTTTCGGCGTGAACACTTTGGGTCATCGACCAATCCTCAAAACGTCGGGTTGAACAGATTCCCAAGCTAGATGGGGTTGGCCTTTCAAATATCAAGGGGCTTGCGTGCAAACTTGAGAGCAAATTTGCACACCGGCCCCTCGTTTGGCCCACATGCAACCCCCTCCCGGCCTCCCCCTTCACAAGGGGAGGAGCACCGTCGTCCCCTGTCTGGCGAAGGGGTCAGACTGGAATCGAGAGGGGAGCCAATAGCGGGGTCAGCCTTGCTCTCCCCTGACATAGGAGGGGTGGGATTCGTAGCCCCCTCCTCTGCCAAAGGAAGGGCTGAGGCGGGGTCCATTGCTCCCTCCCCTATCAAGGGGAGGGCCGGGTTGGGTTCGTTGCTTTCTTCCCTGCCAAAGGGAGGAGTGGGGCAAGATCCATTGCTCCCTCCCCTGCCAAGGGGAGGGCCGGGGTGGGGTCCGTGGCCTCTTTAGCTCAGACGCTGGCGCCCCATCAGGGAGTGGGAGAGCGTGGTGCCATCCACCAGCTCCAGCTCCCCGCCCACCGGCACACCGTGGGCGATGCGGCTCACCTCCACCCCGGCGGTGCGGGCCATGTCGGCGATGTACCAGGCGGTGGCATCCCCCTCGATGGTGGGGTTGGTGGCGAGGATCAGCTCCTTGATCTGCTCCTCCTTGAGGCGGCGCTCCAGGATATCGAGCCCCAGCTCCTCGGGGCCGATGCCGTCAAGGGGCGACAGGTGGCCCATCAGCACGAAATAACGGCCGGAGAACTGGCCGGTCTGCTCGATGGCGGCCACGTCCGCGGGACTCTCCACCACGCAGAGCAAGCCGTTCTCCTCACGCTTGGGATTGGCGCAGATCTCGCAGCGATCGTTCTCGGTGAAGGTGCGGCAGTGGCTGCAATGACCTATTTCGGTCAGCGCCCGATTGAGCAGGGAGGCCAGACGCAGGCCGCCGCTGCGCTCGCGCTCCAGCAGGGTGAACGCCATGCGCTGGGCCGATTTCGGGCCCACGCCCGGCAAGACCTGCAGCGCCTTCATCATCTCATCGAGCAGGGGACTGAATTTCATGGGGATATCCTTTGATGCCGCGAAGAGAGGCGCCGCCCCAGGGGCATCGGCAAGCCGTCTCTCCAACCTCTTTTGTTGGCGCAGGACTATACCAGCCCAGGGCCGCCAATGGCAGATCCCGCCCGCTGGCGTCTCGCCGCCGAGACGCTCCGGGAAACCGGGCTGGCCCCGTTTTTCAGGGCCGGCAGACCCCCGCCAGCCCCCGCAAGGGGTAAAACAGCCTCCAATGCGTTCAATTTTTCTACTCGATTGACCATAATCGTTAAATAAAACCAAACAATAAAACCTGCGTGTTGGCCCCGCCATCCTCGATTTGCCCCCTTCAGGGGCTGGTTCAGCGCCCCGGGGGGGCGGCGCCGCCAGTTCTCACACTCCGATCGCTGGCGGAGCAGGCTCACAGGATCGCAAAGAAGCGCCGCATCTGGCACTCAAACAGGGGCGAGATCAAGGTATTGGGGGCCAGGGCCCCGGTAAACTTGGCCCCCGTGACAGGACGAGGGCCTCCTCTGCCTGTCAAGGCTACGCCCCTTCTATCGCGACGCAGCCCGTTGCCCCCCGTTCGTTGCACCCGATGGCCCATGCCGTGGCGGCAGGCCAGCAGATGGGAGTTCGATATCGCATGATATCCCCCAGGATGATCGCCGGATGGCCGCCCCTGTCGGCCCTCCCCAGCCCCCCTGTCATGAGGGAGGGTTCCCTGCCCCCCGTTTATCAGGGAGGGGCGCTGGCCCCTCTTTGGATGGCGCCATGACCACGTCGACACGACTTCGACTGCGCCGGGAATTTCATATCGACGGCATCGTGCAGGGGGTCGGCTTTCGCCCCTTCGTCTATGGGCTGGCGCTGGGCCACGGCCTTGCCGGCTATGTGTTGAACGACGCGAGCGGCGTCACCATTGGCGCCGAAGGATCCCCTGAGCAGCTCGCCAGCTTTGCCCGCGAACTGCGGGAACTGGCGCCGCCACTTAGCCGCATCGATCATTTCAGCGAGCGGGAACTGCCCCTTGCTCATGATCCCGACTTCGATGGCCAATTTCATGGCCAGTTTCGAATTAAAGCGAGCCAGCAGCAGAGCGCCGCCACGGTCGCCATCTCGCCGGATCAGGGGATGTGCGAGGCGTGCGCCACGGATGTGGCCAAGCCCAACGATCGCCACCACAACTACCCCTTTACCAACTGCACCCACTGCGGCCCGCGCTACACCATTATCCGCCGCCTCCCCTACGACAGACCCCATACCGCCATGGCGGGCTTTGCCATGTGCCCGCGCTGCGCGGCGGCCTATGAAAACCCGCTGGACAGACGCTACCACGCCCAGCCAGTGAGCTGCCCCGAGTGCGGGCCGCATCTGACCTGGCGCAGCGGCCGCGGCGATGCGCTGGCCGAGCGCGAGGATGCCCTGCACGCCGCCGCCCGCGCCCTGCAAGCGGGGGCGCTGATTGCGGTCAAGGGGATGGGGGGTTATCACCTGATGTGTGATGCCCGCAATGAACAGAGTGTTGCCAGATTGCGAACGCTCAAGCGGCGCGCGCGCAAGCCGCTGGCGGTGATGATGGGTTCCCTTGCCGAGGCCAGGCTGCATGTCACCGGCTGCGAGGAGGAGTGGAAGCTGCTCGCCTCTCAGGCCAGGCCCATCACCTTGCTGCGCAAACGCACCAAGGATGATCGGCCGTCAGATCTCATGCAACAACAAGCGGCGCCGCTGGCCAAGGGGATAGCCCCCGGCATTCCCTACCTTGGCGTCATGCTTCCCTATACCCCGCTGCACCAGCTGCTGCTGGATGCCTGCGCCATGCCGCTGGTGGCCACCAGCGCCAATGGTCGCGGCAACCCGATCCTCATCGAATGCGATGCTGTGGTCAGGGAACTCGGGGACGAGATTGACGGCATCCTGGATCACAACCGCCCCATCCTGCACCCGTGCGACGACAGTCTGGTGCAGTGGGCCGGTGGGCGACGCCAGACGTTGCGCCTCGCCCGGGGCTATGCCCCCTGCACTCCCAGCCTGCAAGAGGCGGTCAAGGTGCCGCTGCTGGCGGTCGGAGCCCAGCAGAAGAACCAGCTGGCGCTGGCTTTCGGCCGCCAGCGCATCTACAGCCCCTATATCGGCGATCTGCACAGCCTGCCGATGCAGGAGCACTTCGAGCAAACCCTGGCGACCTTTCGCGATCTCTACGATCTCAAACCCGAAGTTCTGGTCTCGGATCGCCACCCGGGCTATCTCAGCCATCAGTGGGCCAAACGCTATTGCCAGGATCAGGGCACAACCCATCTCGAGGTGCAACACCATCACGCCCACCTGCTGGCAGTGATGGCCGAGCACGACATCACGGGCCCGGTGCTGGGGGTGGCCTTCGATGGCACCGGCCTTGGCGATGACGGCACCCTCTGGGGCGGCGAGCTGCTGCTGGCCGACGTTCAAAGCTTTACACGGGTTGCCCACCTCAAACCCTTCAAGCTCATCGGCGGCGAAGCGGCCATCCGCGAGCCGGTGCGCCAGCTGCTGGGGCTGCTGTTTGAATCGCACAGCCCTGAGCAGATCAGTGCCCTCGATATGCCGGCGATCAAGCAACTGCCCCTTAAGCGGATCAGCAACCTGCACCAGCTCTGGCAGCTGGGTCGCAACGCCCCTCACACCAGCTCCATCGGTCGGCTGTTCGATGCGGTGGCGGCGCTCTTGGGGGTGATCGACACCCCCGATTACGAGGGCGAAGCGGGGCTATTGCTGGAGGCAGCCGCCTTGCAGCTGGCCCCCGATGAACAGCCCTTCCCCCTTGCCTTTGCTCTCAGCCAATCAGCGGAAGGGCCGCTGCAGATCGAGTGGGCCAAGCTCATCAATACCCTTGTCAGCGAGCGGCGCAAAGGCACCTCCACCGCCAGCCTGGCCGCCGGTTTTATCCGCGCCATCAGCGCTCTGGTCATCGCTCTGGCCGCGCGTTTCCCCGGCTATCCGGTGGTACTCGGGGGGGGCGTCTTTCAAAACCGGGTGCTGATGGACCAGCTGGTACCCGCTCTCGAAGCGGCCGGCCGGCAGGTGTTGACCAGCGAAACCCTGCCACTCAATGACGGTGGCATCGCCGCCGGTCAGCTCTGGTTTGCCATCCACCATCTTGCCACGCATCAGCCTGCCACAGCCGGTTGTGCCACCTTGTCGGAGTCCTGAAATTCATGTGTCTATCCATCCCCTCTCAGGTGGTGCAACTGCACCCCGAAGATAACTGCGTCACCGTCGACACCCTTGGGGTGCAGCGGCGCGTCAGCTGCATGCTGCTCGAAGAGCCTCTCCAGGTGGGCGACTATGTGCTACTCCATATCGGCTTTGTGATGAGCAAGATTGACGAAGAGGAGGCGCAGGCCAGCCTCGAGAGCTTCCGCCAGATGGTGGCCCTGATGCCCAAACAGGATATCTTGCCATGCTGACCTTGAATGATCTCTTTCAGGGCTTTCGCCAGCCCGAGGTGATCCGCGCCCTCGCCGCCCAAATCACCGAGCTTGCCAAATTACTCCCCGAACCGCTGCGGGTAATGGAGGTATGCGGCGGCCATACCCACACCATCATGAAGTACGGCCTGCACCAGCTGCTGCCGGCCAGCATCGAGTTTGTCCACGGTCCCGGCTGCCCGGTCTGCATCATGCCAAAAGAACGCATCGATCAGGCCATCGAGCTGGCGAGCCAGCCCAGCGTCATTCTGGTCACCCTGGGGGACATGATCCGGGTGCCGGGCTCCAAGGGCACGCTGGCCCAGCAGCGCGCCAAGGGGAGCGATATCCGCCCGGTCTATGACCCCCTCGACGCCCTGCATATCGCCCGTGAGAACCCCGAGAAAACCGTAGTCTTCTTCGCCATCGGTTTCGAGACCTCTACTCCGATGACCGCCGCCCTGCTGGCTGCCGCTGAAGAGCAAGAGGTCGAGAATCTGCTGTTTCATATCAACCATGTGCTGGTGCCCCCCGCCATTCATGCGGTGATGGCCGACGGCGTTGCCAAGGTGAACGCCTTTATCGGCCCCTCCCACGTCAGCGTCATCACAGGCGCCGATATCTACCTGCCCATCGTCGACCGCTATCAGGTGCCGGTGGTGGTGAGCGGCTTCGAGCCGGTAGATGTGATGGAGGCGCTCTTGATGATGGTGCGCCAGAAGGTGGAGGGTCGCTACGCGCTGGAGGTGCAGTACAGCCGCGCCGTCACTGCCAGCGGCAATAAAGCCGCCCAGCGGCTGGTTGAGCGCTTTTTCGAGACCCGCGAGCACTTTCGCTGGCGAGGTCTGGGGGATATCAACGCCTCCGCCCTGCGCCTGCGCGATACCTTTGCCAAACGCGATGCGGAGCGCCACTTTCAACTCAATCAGACTCCCATCGATGACCACAAGGCGTGCCAGTGCGCCGATATCCTGCGCGGCCTGGCCTGACTCTTATACACAAGTAGCGCCCTGAACGGAACCATTCCCGTTTTCCAGGATCTGATCTTCCATGTGACCTC
>NZ_JAPCIQ010000131.1:0-7453 GCF_027707405.1 Aeromonas sp. QDB68
ACTGCTGCCTTGGCGTGTTGCTCTACCTGCTGAATAACCTGTCGCTCCTGTCAATACGGCCTTCGCTGGACGCTTACGTATCAAACCCTTCTTACCAGAAAATGCTCAGATTCGAGTTATAGTAGATGAGACTCTCTGTCAGTCCGACATTGAGCTTATTTCAGTGCAGAGAGAATTGTTCAACTTGATCGTTTTCAGTATGAATGGACAGATGTTTGCGAGCGCATTAGCAGGTTTGTGGGATGTATCAGCCAATGCCAGATTTAAAAAATAAAGCCATTTACTAATGGGTTCGAAAGTAAGCGAACATCATTTATAATGTAGGCTCCGTTCGCCAAGCTTATCGGATATTTACACACATGCGCCACGATGACGGTCGTAAACTGATGAGCTGATCACGGAAGCCAAATACGTTGTTCATCTTCTTTATGTCCTTCCATTAGGCGCGTGATAGCCGGGTGCCAACTTTGCGTTCTCAACGCCGTACAAAGCCAGCGAATCGCTGAGCCAGAGGCGGTACTGTTCTTCTTTAAGACTGTGATCGGGTGAGGCATCAACGTTCCAGCGCAGCAGCATGTAGCCCGCAACAGCAGCCCGTACTCGCATTCGTATCGAACCACCAACCATCCCGTAGTCCATCTTGATGACCTCTGGACGTTCAAAACGCGGATGAGGCACTAAGTCCAACTCCACGATCCGCGTCCACTGAATGTCGTTGTCCGGACGCTCGTTAGCCTTAGGTTCTTCATCAAGCAGGATCGGCGCTTCGATGCGGGTGACAACGAAGTCGCGGAATTCGCCACTCTTGCGATCAAAAGCTCGGACGTGCCAGCGCAGGCCGGTATCGACCAGCGCGAAGGGCACAATGATCCGCTCGGTCTCGCCGCTGCTCATTGAGTGGTAGCGGATGGCTACTGGCCGCTTGGCATGGATGGCCCGGCAGATCGGAGCCAGCACATCCATCTGTGGGCAGCTCAGAGCCACAGGAGACTCGCATGGCAGCATCGGCTGCGAATCGACGTTCACGCCATCACCAAACCCAAGAGCAAGTGCCGACAAAACACGCTGCATTGCATGCTCGAAAATCGGAGAAAATGCCTTGCCGATGCGGTAGATCTTGTTGCTACCATCGAATTCAATGTTCTGCGGTGCGATTTCCCGGTACAGAGCCAGATCGCGCGTTGCCCCTGCCGGAGCCACACCGAAGCGCTCAATCAGATCTGGGCGACCAATATCACCGAAGAAGTAGAGCAGGAAGTCGATGTAAGCCAGTCGCTCTCGCTGGGCAAGGCTCAAGTCCTCGACCCGTTTAATGGGTGAACTAATCATGTGCCGTAGCTACAAAATAAAAGGAGAATGTAGTGATGTAATCCATATAGTGCCATGACCATAATCAAATTGATGACAATCATGCACCAATTTTACTATAACAACAAGACGTGGAGCCTCAAATGTAGACATTGAGCGTCTTATATAAAGTCTATTTATTACGTTATATTGAAGTCATCCAACTATGAAATCTTGCTGCCCAGTGCTCAATCGATTCCTCATGCAACTTGCCCTTATCCACTGATTTGGTCTGCGGGTGAGGAATGCCTGAATAGCCATCCTTGCCGCAGAGCATTTTTAGCCGCTGACTTGGCCAGTGCAGTGATTTCTGGGTTAACTCTTCTGCCAACAGCGTAAGCTGCTTGGGCCAATCCAGAGACGATTTCAGCCGTAATAGCAGGGTGGATAGAGAACAAACACCATCAGATGTATCGACTTCTAGGATATAGAATGTGCGGCCCTGCAACTCCATCTCAACAACCGCCAAGCATCTTGGATTGCCATCCAGAAGCAGATGACGTTTACAACGGTAGAGCTTAGGTAGCTTGTGCAGTTGCTGGGAGCGAATGACGCAACCATGGATTGCCACCAACTGCTGAAGCATCGACTGAAAACAATCAAACTTGTTGGCATATAGACGCAGATCATCGGTTTCATCCGCCTCTGCAGTCCACTCAGCACTGGGCAGTATCCCCCCAAAAACTGACTCTTCAGTACTTACGTCCTCTGATGCCTTGGAGCTAATCTCATCGTCAGCCTTACCCTTAGCTCCCTCCTGTTTTTTATCAGCTATTTTGCGTGTGTTGAATGCTTTGGAAAACTCAAATACGACAGAGGGAGCCTGCAACAAAACAGGTTTAGTATTCACACTCGCATCAGCCCCATCATGGACCGAATGGATGGGCGGGCGTTCAGCGACCAAACGCACAGCACCGTCCCCCTCTCCATGCACATACTCTCGCAACTTGGGATGGAAAAACTCTACTTCGTCTGGAATCGCAGCTTGGACGTTTCTTAGACTGGCTACCTCGTAAACCAGCATGCTTTGGGTTTGTTTATCAAATCGCCCTCGAACCTCAAAAGAAGCGGAGCGTAAAGGTGGAGGGGTAAACTCGAAATCCCAGTGCCGATATCCACTTTGTTCATAGCCATTCAACTTTTGACTACGACCAATGCTTTCGTAAGAGGCTCGGGCATCTGGGTCGATCAAGATCCAGCTCAATAAACGTCGCGATTCATAATCATCCAGAGACTTAAGTGGATAGCTAGAGGAGGGTAATACATTCACCCGGGCTACGTTGGGACCATGGTGTTCAATCGAAAACTCACTTCTCAGATAATCAGGCTCAAGTGCTGAGCGTGAAAGATAGCCATCGTGTAAGAACAGTACTCTTGCCAGCTCTAGTTGGGGAAGATAGATCTGTATGTTGTTTGCCAAAAAACAGAAGCAGTGTTGACGTTTATCCATGGCGCGAATGGCCAAGGGAACAGGGAAATCACCTAAATATCTGCGTTGCCAAGTAGCCGAGCTCTCGATGGTAAAAGAGAGCCGAAAACCGGCAGACTTATGCTTCTGTGTCGGATTCAACACCCGCTTACGAGCCAAAACAGGAAGATTCGAAACCCGCAGCGACCCGATTTCAGCTTGAGGAGCCAGATCCAGATTGATGCCCCACTGTGTGTGATTAACTCGCCGGAACAGAGAACCGATTGCCAAAATGGTTGTATCGTCAGATACCTTTTCAAAACGGATATCCTGCATCAAGCCCCCAATACATCTCGCAATAGGTCATCAGCCAGCGAGGTTAATCGCTCATCACTCAATCCAGCCAGGCGAAGAAGTCGCCATCGGCGCAATGAATTACCAGTCTGCACCAGCAATCCGGCAGCAAGAGCCAAACGACGAATCTGATAACCTGTTATATCTTCACAATATCGTTGAAAAAACAAGCGAGTAAGAGGCATAGAGCGCAAGTTTTTCTCAATCATGGCTCCCGATAGAAGTTTCGATAGATACCAGTTCCTCGACAGCCGAGGGGAATCAAGCATCAACTCATGTTGATCGAGGATATGGAGTAATTGACGACAAACCATGCGATCCCGCTTTGGCCAATCGACACGGAGATTGTCTCTAGCATGGCCCTGATGGTGTTGCCGGTTAAATTGCAGAAACCAGCTTCGATCATGCCGATACAGCCAGGCGTATAACGCCTGATGAGATAAACGGGCCTGCTTCACCCCATGGCTTTCCAGCAACTGCTGCCATCTGACTCGATACTCTGCCGATAGGCCGCTCTTTTTATCTGGAGGACAGGGATCGAAAGCATAAATGCCCGTTGGAATGCTCTGCACCTCGTCCAACACAGCGACCATGTCCCACGACTCGGGCAACAGGCTATCCAGGACAACGATATGTTCCAGATAGCTGAAAGATTTTCGGTGCTTGCGAAAGATAGCCTGCAACCAATTACCCGAATCGTTATGAAGCGCCAATCCATGCTGCTCTAACCAATCAGCCGACCAGCGAGCCATGACAAGCTCATGGATCGTTTGATGATTTACATGCTTCGCCTTGGCACAACCCACCAAATTGGCGAGCTGATGGTAAAAAGCACTCCATTGAGAAAACGTGGGTGAAGTATCAGGTGGCCGTTGCAACAAAGCATTGACTTGGCGAGTGATCCGGATGGCGTGCGCATCCGCTACAGGCTGAGGCAGTAGGGGACAAACTAACGGGGAGGCGGCAACAAACTGATGGCGATGGTAAGCATGGCGTTCAATATTGGCCTCCAGTAACTCACCATGCACCAGACAACTATCAGCCCCCATCACCTGCCATTGCCGTTGCCAGTAGTATTCGCCATGGCCGCTGCGCTGATTTTGCAAACATTGCGGACAGTAGCGCAGGGCACGAGACTGTTTAATTCGGGATGCCGCTACCCCCAGGATCAGATGAATGGCACCTTGAGAATCCCCAGCCATCTGCTCAAGACAGTGACGCCTGCGCTCTTCAGTGGTAAATGGGGCATACAGAGGAAATAGCGTGTGCAGATAAGCCAAACGAACAACATCGAGCCCCATACTCTCCGGTAATAATTGAACCAGAGGGGCCAGATGATTGGGCAGATCAACCGTTGCAATGACATGCCGGTTTGCAAAAACCTCATCCAGCAACTGCTTGGGGCTGGTTAACCCCAGGTGTATTCCGGCTCTGGCCACCAAGCTGTAAATCAGCTCATCGGGATAAGGAACCGGAAAGTTCAGCATGGCTAACCCATCCTTCTCAACCAATCATCTACATCGAAGGTGAGCCCCGCTTTCTTGAATGCAGGGTAGAGGAGATTGCCCTTGCCACACTGGGAAAATTTGAATCGCAGGTCATCAGAGTGCAGCATGTGCCACTCCTTCTGCCCAATGCCAGCAAGCTTGGGCTTAGTCTTTTTCTCTGGCTTCTCATCCGGGTTGTACCAATCAAGAACAATGGGCATCAACTCTCTGACGGAATGATTGGGATAGGAGCTAAAAGCACGTTCAATCAACGGCACAATCAGTTCTGAATGGCAGTCCATCCCCACAAGCAGATTATGCAAGCGGATGGCCTGCTCATTGCCACCATAACGGTTCTGATGTGAGTCCTGAGAAGCTTTTGCCTCTTCAATCTTGGCACTCAGCACCAGGATCTTTTTGTCTATGTCCGGGATGCTCAGATCCGAATATCTGGCGATTAACTCAGGGTCTCTGGAGCGTAACGCTGCCAACATGGCATGAACTGGTTTGAGCTCATCCTCATAAACCTGTCGCAACAACTGAGGGGTGATCCGTTCAATACGGGTGGCAATGGCTCGTAACTGGGCAAGAACAAAGAGTTTTACCACTATGTCCAACACTCCCTGAGACAGATCAAACCAGCAATCCCGTACCTCATCGGACAAGATTTCCTCTCGTCGTTGCAGCCATTGGTATTGCCAAAGCTTATCGGTGAAGGCCATCCACTCTGTGGGTTTGAGCTGGTTGGTTTCCGGATCCAGACTGGGCTTGGTTGCCTGCATCGGCTCCCAGAGCAATGACCCAAAACCGGCTCCGCGCCTTGCCGATCTCAAATCCATTTCAAAGATAGGTCTCGCTTTGGGTGTGCCAACCATGACAACAGGCAAGCCGATCACATTCACCAGCGTCACGAAGAAGTTGAGCATCTTCTCCACCCCGCCGGAGCGGCTCATGCTCAGATGCTGAATCTCATCAATGACCAGCACCCCAATTGCATGCACATTGGCAATTTGGCTCATCAAGGCCATCAGTGTCTCAACACTATGGCGCTTGAGCGCATACTTGCGTTCATAGTCGGTATGCAACACCGCATCGATAGCCCTGAAGAAGTGATGACACAGGCTTTTCAGTGAACCATCATGGGGGCAATCCAGCTTCAGGTAGACGATCTGGGTAAAGTTGTATTGCTCGTGGTAGATCACCTGAGGGTAGGTTGCTAATATCCGGTTGATAGTGCTGCTTTTTCCGGATCCAGAGCACCCGATCAGAGACAGGCTGCGAGCGGTCGATTTAACCTGCTCGAACCGAAAAACATCCAGCTCGCCAGACATGACCCGCTCATAACCATTTTGCAGATGTGCATTCAAAGAACCATCACTAAGATTACGCCCGACATATCCCTGCCGGATCATGATGGATAACTTTGACTCCAACTGTAAGTGGCGACTTATCGGTTGAAAAAAGTCATCCAGTAACTGGGATATCACATGAACACGCCAAGGGCCGTCAACATAGATATCCTTTGGATCAAACTTGATGGAGCCGCTTAACCCCTGCTTTATCTGCTGTGTGGTCATGATAGGTGGCAACGCCTCTATCAGGGGATTGCCACGGTACTGTTCTATGCCTGGGTCGTTGTAGACGGCCTTGGTCATATTGGCTGGTAATACCATCTAGTCGTCCTTGAAGAGCTCGTCGATATAATCCGGATACTTATAGTTATCCGTATCTGGAGAAAGGGGAATCACGGTTGCAGGCACAGTTGATGGCTCGGATGTTGTGACCGGCTCAGCGCGTTTTCTCTCTTCGTCCTTCGCCTTGGCTCGATTACCCCTGATGGCGGCAATGCGCTGGCGATCTGACGCTTCTGGTGAACCTTCAGCTTGAACTTGGGCTTTTGCTTGCTTAATTTTTGAGTCAATCAGCTCATCAACTCTTCGCTTTTCACGATCAGCAACCAGCTTACCCTCTGCCACAACAACCTTCTGTTGCTTGGTTATCAACCATACATCCCAGAAAGAACAACCACGGAACTCTCGGGAGCGCTCGGTCAACCCACAGACCCAATATTCCGCACTGTTTTTTCGAGGAAGCAAATAAACCATATCAGCAACAGACGGATCATAAGCAACCTCTACTGATTCAGGCTTGGAGACATCCTTGCCCCTATGCAACCACCCCATTTTCAGAATTTCTTGGCAGGTGTAATACACACCAAAGACGCGGAGCCCCAGAGGAGAGATAGTCGCCTGAGTTCTCGGCAGCAAACTGACCCGGAGAGCGTCCTCAGGAACCATCCGTAACCGCCCTGACCTATGCTGCAATCCCCAGTTCCATAGTGATAATGGCGTCATCGGCAAATCGGCAGGCATATCGATATCTCGATCATAGGTTTCCAACACATGGTATCGGTTGTGAAACAAGATGGCCGACAGGATGATGGATGTGAACTCATGAATATTCAGCATCGCATCCAACCTGTAATCCTTTCCTCCCCGTTTCTTTATCGTGGTGCCAGATACCACTCCGGGAGCAAAAGGTTTGAATACCGCCTGTATGGTTCTGAAAAAACGCTCGACGATCCCTTTGCAATCACCTCTAAAGGGAGGCGTATTCTCAATCCGGGTAGAGAAACTTTTTTCCAGAGATTCGATCTGACAACCCAGCAATTCGCCACGATCAGCCAATATCGCATCAGGGATGCCTGTAACCGGCCAGTCAGATTCATCAATCTCTATACCAAACTGTTGGCAAAGCTTGATCTTGTCAGTCATGGCCATAGACCTGTCTCTTGATCAGATCTTGATCCCCTGCGCCATCAGATCCTTGGCGGCAAGAAAGCCATCCAGTTTACTTT
>NZ_JAPCIQ010000132.1:0-7406 GCF_027707405.1 Aeromonas sp. QDB68
GGGCGGGAAGTGAATGTACCACGTTGCTTGCATGAGGCGCTGGGGCGCCCCATGCAACACGTAATTGGGACATAGCCAATGAAAACGGGGCCCAGGGCCCCGTTGTTTTTCTCACCGCCAGGCGGCGTGGGTTCAGGCGCCCAGGCCGTTACCGGCGTCTTTCTTGGCAATCAGCTCAATCTTGTAACCGTCCGGGTCTTCCACGAAGGCGATGACGGTGGTGCCGCCCTTCACCGGGCCCGGTTCTCGGGTGATCTTGGCGCCGGCGGCGCGCAGCGCCTCGCAGGTGGCATAGATGTCGTCCGCTTCCAGGGCGATGTGACCATAGGCGGAACCGAGCTCGTATTCGCTCACGCCCCAGTTGTAGGTGAGCTCGATGACGGCTTCATCCTTCTCGTCGCCGTAGCCGACGAAGGCCAGGGTGTACTTGTATTCGCTGTTCTCGCTCTTGCGCAGCAGTGTCATGCCCAGCACTCGGGTGTAGAAGTCGATGGAACGTTGCAGATCGCCGACGCGCAACATGGTATGCAGAATTCTCATTGCTCAATTCTCCGGGTTGGTGGATTGGTACTGCCTTGAATCCATTGCCCGAGACCGGATCCGCAGAGGCCTGCAGATCAACTCTCGGGATAGACCTTCTCTTTGTATTCGCACAAATCTTCGATGATGCAGGAGCCGCAGCGGGGCTTGCGGGCGAGACAGGTGTAACGCCCGTGCAGGATGAGCCAGTGATGCACGTCCAGCTTGAACTCGGCGGGGACCACCTTGAGCAGCTTCTCCTCCACCTGATCGACGTTCTTGCCCACTGCAAAGCCGGTGCGGTTGGAGACCCGGAAGATATGGGTGTCGACGGCGATGGTGGGCCAGCCGAAGGCGGTGTTGAGCACCACGTTGGCCGTCTTGCGGCCGACGCCGGGCAGGGCCTCGAGGGCCTCGCGATTCTCCGGCACCTCGCCGCCGTGGCGCTCCAGCAGAATGGCGCAGGTCTTGATGACGTTCTCGGCCTTGGTGTTGAACAGGCCGATGGTCTTGATGTACTCCTTGACCCCATCCACCCCCAGATCCAGCATGGCCTGGGGGGTGTTGGCCACCGGATAGAGCTTGTCGGTGGCCTTGTTGACGCTCACGTCGGTGGCCTGGGCCGAAAGCAGCACGGCGATGAGCAGCTCGAAGGGCGTGGTGAAGTTGAGCTCTGTGGTGGGATGGGGGTTGTCATCGCGCAACCGCTCCAGGATCAGCCTGCGTTTCTGGTTGTTCATGGCTCTCTCTTGTCTCAGAGCTGGGTAGTGCGGGCGCCCGCCGCCGGCACGGTGCAGTGGGCCTTCTCGGCACTCTGCTTGCGGCCCATCCAGTCGTTGATGGCGTTTTTGCCGGCGATCATCAAACCGAGGCCGATGAAGCCGCCGGGGGGCAGGATCGCCAGCAGCAGGCTGGCGTCGGCGTGGAACAGCTCGACGCGCAATGACTTGGCCCAGTCACCCAGCAGCAGCTCGGCACCGTCAAACAGGGTGCCCATGCCGATGATCTCGCGAAGGCCCCCCAGTACCAGCAGCACCAGGGTAAAGCCCAGCCCCATCATGAAGCCGTCGAGGGCGGCAAGCAGGGGCGGGTTCTTGGAGGCATAGGCTTCGGCGCGGCCGATGATGACGCAGTTGGTGACGATGAGGGCGATGAAGATGCCGAGCGCTTGATAGAGGCCGTAGGTGTAGGCGTTCATCAACAGCTGCACGCTGGTCACCAGGGCCGCGATAATCATCACGTAGACCGGGATGCGGATATCCTTGGGCACCCAGTTGCGCACCAGGGAGACGGCGAGGTTGGAGCAGACCAGTACCACCATGGTGGCAAGGCCGAGCCCCAACGCATTGGTAAAGGTGGAGGAGACCGCCAGGGTGGGGCAGAGTCCCAGCACCTGCACCAGGGAGGGGTTGTTCTTCCACAGTCCCTGCAGCATCAGCTCCTTGAGCTCTTCGCGGCGGCCACTTTCCCCGGCGGGTTGGCTGGCCGTGTCAATCACGTCGACTTGTTCCATAGCGTGTGCTCCGGCGTTAGGGGTTGGTATGGCAGGAGGGGGCATCGTGCAGCAGTTCGGGGTGCTCCTGTTGCAGCCTCAGCAAATTTTTCACCGCCTTGACCACGGCCCGCGGGGTGATGGTTGCCCCGGTGAAGGCGTCGAATTCGCCGCCATCCTTCTTCACCGCCCAGGTGGTGTCGTTGTCGGCCGTGAGGGACTTGCCGGTGAAGCTGTCGATCCAGCTGGATTTCTTCAGTTCTATCTTGTCACCAAGCCCCGGGGTTTCCTTGTGGGCCAGCACCCTGACCGCACTGACGGCCCCCTTGGCATCGGTGCCGACCACCATGCGAATGGCTCCACTGTAACCATCGGGGGCCACGGTTTCCAGCGCGTAGCCGGTATGCACCCCCTTGAGGGTGGCGGTGTAGAGGGGCATGGGCTCATCGCTGCCCAGGTATTCCCGGCTGCTGACCAGCTTGCAACTGGCCACCAGATCGTTGTCATAACTCCCCTCGGGCAGCAGGGCCTGCAGGGTGCGCAGCTTCTCCAGCTCTTGCTGGTGGGCGATGCGATCCCGGGTCAGTTCGTTGGTCAGCACCACCATGGCGGTGCAGCCGAGGGCAAAGAGGGCCAGGGTCAGGCCATTCTTGCGCATGCTTTTCAACATGGGAGGCTCCCTGTCTCGCGTCTGTGGCAATTCAGATGTGGGTTCATTTGCGACGGGCTCCATAGACCTTGGGGCGGGTCAGACTGTCAATCAGGGGAACGCACAGGTTGGCCAGCAACACGGCGAAGGCGAAGGCATCCGGATAGCCGCCAAAACGGCGGATGACATAGACCAGCACGCCGATGAGCACACCGTAGACGAGGCGCCCCTTTGCGGTGGTGCTGGCACTCACCGGATCGGTGGCGATGAAGAAGGCCCCGAGCATGGTGGCACCGCTGAACAGGTGCAGCATGGGGGTGGCGGTGGCATCCGGGGTGGCCAGATAGCCCAGGGTGGCAGCGAGCAGCAATGCGCCCAGCACGGCAGTCGGAATGCGCCAGTTGATCACTTTCTGCTGGAGCAGGAAGAGGCCTCCCAGCAGGTAGCCGAGGTTGACCCAGCTCCAGCCGATACCACCCCAGCCCTCGAAGACCTTGTGGGTCATCACTTCGGTGGCGGTCAGTCCCTGGGTCAGTCCGGTCTTTAAGGTATCCAGCGGCGTGGCCATGGTCAGGCCATCCACCCCCTGCTTGAGCTGCAGCATGCTGTAGCCGTCGAGGCTGAAGCCGGTGAAGATCACCGAGGCCGCATCGGCGAAGCCGATGTCGTAGGCGGCGATGCTGGAGGGGGGCAGCCAGCTGGTCATCTGGACCGGGAAGGAGACCAGCAGCAGCACATAGGCCACCATGGCAGGATTGAACAGGTTCTGACCGAGCCCGCCATAGAGATGCTTGGCGATGATGATGGCGAACGCCGTGCCCAGCACCAGCATCCACCAGGGCAGCAGGGGGGGCAGGGAGAGACCGATGAGCACGGCGGTGAGCGCCGCGCTGCCATCCAGCAGGGCCGGTTTGACGGGGCGGCCGCGCAGGCGAAGGACCAGGGCCTCCGAACCCAGGGCCGTGACCAGCGCCAGCAGGATCTGGATCAGGGTCCCCCAGCCGAAGAACCAGGTCTGCGCCAGGAAGCCGGGCAGGCAGGCCAGGATCACCAGCACCATCAGGGTCTGGGTCTGTTTGCGGTTGTGGGCAAAGGGCGCACTCGCGATATTGAACATGGATCAGTGGCTCTTGTCGGTCGAAGGGGAGGAGGCAGCCTCGGCCGCCAGCTTCTTGGCTTTGGCCCGGGCGATGGCGGCGGCGATGGCCGCCTTCTTGGGGTCCACCTCGGCGGCGGGTCCGGATGCGGCGGCAGGGGCCTCAACAGCGTTATCGGTTGTGTTCACGGATGTCTCACCTGCGACCACCGGCCCGTCACCTTGCGCCTCGGCGGCTTTCTTGGCCTTGGCCCGGGCGATGGCGGCGGCGATGGCCGCCTTCTTGGGGTCCACTTCGGCAGCGGGCTCGGATGCGGCGGCCGGGGCCTCAACGGCGTTATCGGTTGTGTTCACGGATGTCTCACCCGCGACCACAGGCCCATCCCCTTGCGCCTGGGCGGCCTTCTTGGCCTTGGCCCGGGCGATGGCAGCGGCAATGGCCGCTTTCTTGGGGTCCACCTCTGCGGCCGGGGCCTCAACGGCGTTATCGTTTGTGTTCACGGATGTCTCACCTGCGACCACCGGCCCGTCACCTTGCGCCTGGGCGGCCTTCTTGGCCTTGGCACGTGCCAGGGCGGCGGCGATGGCGGCCTTCTTGGGATCCAGCTCTGCCTTGGGATGTTGCTCCCCAGGTGCCGGGGTGTCAGCCAGCCCATTGCCCTCGCCATTGGCGGCCTTGGCGGCACGACGGGCGATGGCCTCCTGCTTGCGTGCCTCACGGGCGGCAATCATGGCCTCGTTGTCCGGTGCGGGTTCACTCACGGCCACCTGGGCCGTCTCCTGTTTGGCCTTGATGCGGGCCAGGGCGGCGGCGACCGGATCTTCGCCCCCGGCCGTCGTCATGGCCTGGCGACGCTGGGCTGCGGCCTCGGCGTGGCGGGCTTCGCGGGCCGCCTTCTCACGCTCGAAGCGAGCCTGCTTGGCCTCGAAGCGCTGCTTGGCACGTTCGGCCTTCTCGGCCTCGGCACGGGCCTCGCGGATGTCATCCTTGGCGATCTTGTAGTACTGCACCAGGGGGATTTCGCTCGGGCAGACCCAGGCACAGGCGCCGCACTCGATACAGTCAAAGAGGTTGAGCTTCTCGGCCTTGTCGTACTCCTTGACCCGGCTGTACCAGTAAAGCTCCTGGGGCAGCAGGGTGGCGGGGCAGGCATCGGCGCAGGCACTGCAACGGATGCAGGCCTGTTCCGGGCCGGGGGGCGGCAGCTCGGCGCGGGTGGGGGAGAGCAGGCAGTTGGTGGCCTTGACCACGGGGACCATGGCGTGGGGCAGGGTGAAGCCCATCATGGGGCCCCCCATGATGACCCGCTGATCCGCCTCCGGTTGCAGCTCGAAACGCTGGAGCAGCCAGCGTACCGGCGTGCCCAGACGCACCCAGGCATTGCCGGGTTTCTTGAAGGCGTCGCCGGTGAGGGTGACGATGCGCTCGATGAGCGGCTCCCCATCGATGATGGCGCGCTTGATGGCAAAGACGGTGGCGACGTTGAGCACCATGATGCCCATGTCGACCGCCCGGCCTCCCTTGGGCACCTGGCGTCCGGTGAGCAGCTCTATGGTCTGTTTGGCGCCGCCGGAGGGGTACTTGGTCGGTACCGACTTGACCAGCACGTCGGCGTCGCTGGCATGGCGGGTCAGGGCCTCGATGGCCGCCGGTTTGTTGTCTTCCACCCCGATCAGGGTGAGCTTGGGCTTGAGCAGGTGCTTGAGTACCTGGATGCCGTCCATGATCTCGTCGGCGTATTCCTGCATCAGACGGTCATCTGTGGTGATGTAGGGTTCGCACTCCAGCCCGTTGACGATGAGGATCTCGGTGAGCTGGCCACGGCCGTCGAGCTTGCTGTGGGTCGGGAAGACGGCGCCGCCGAGCCCGGCGATGCCGGCCTGCTGGATGCGTTCGAGCAACGCCCCCCGCTCCAGGTTCCAGTAGTCAGGCTGGGGTGTGCGCTCGCCCCAGGCATCGTCTCCGTCCGGGGTGAGGAGGATGCAGAGATCGTCAAGACCGGAGGGGTGCGCCACCGTGTGCTGCTCGATGGCGGTGATGGTGCCCGAGGTGGAAGCGTGCACCGGCACGATGCGTCCCTTGTCAAAACGGGTGAGGGGTTGCCCTTTCTTGACCTTGTCCCCCACCCGCACCAGCAGTTCGCCGGCCGGACCCGCGTGCTGGCGCACCGGAATGATGAGCTGTGGGGGAAGGCCCGCGTCAACGACGGGGGTCAGGCTGGACTGGTGCTTGTTCTCGGGGGGATGGATGCCGCCGTGAAAATCCCACAGAGTGCCGGCTTTGATGCGTTCGAGCAGATGCTGCATGGTTACTCCGCTGTTTATTCCACTATCTTGACCGGAATGGCGACCTTGGCCAGATCCCATTTCCAGTTGTCGACCGTGGTCGGCACCGGGATCATTTCAATACAGTCGGTCGGGCAGGGGTCGACGCAGAGGTCGCACCCGGTGCACTCGGCCGCGATGACGGTATGCATCGCCTTGGTGGCACCCAGGATGGCGTCGACCGGACAGGCCTGGATGCACTTGGTGCAACCGATGCACATGTCTTCGTGAATGAAGGCCACCTTCTTGACGGGGATTGCCGCGTCTTCACCGCCGTCCAGAGACTGGGGCTCGACCCCCATCAGGTCGGCAATCTTGCGCATGGTGGCGTCGCCACCGGGCACGCACTTGTTGATCTTGTCGCCATTGGCCAGGGCTTCGGCGTAGGGTTTGCAGCCCGGGTAACCGCACTGGCCGCACTGGGTCTGGGGCAACAGAGCATCGAGCTGATCGACGATGGGATCGGCCTGCACATGAAACTTGACGGCGGCAAAGCCGAGAATGATGCCGAAGGCCAGGGCAAGCAGGGCCAGCACCAAAATGGCAAAGAGTATGTGAATCATAGCGTTATATCTTGATGAGGCCGGTAAAGCCCATGAAGGCCAGCGACATCAGGCCAGCGGTGACCATGGCGATGGAGACGCCACGAAACGGTGCCGGCACGTCGGCGGCCACCAGCCGCTCACGCATGGCGGCAAAAAGGATCAGCACCAGGGAGAAGCCGACGGCGGCCCCGAAGCCGTAGATGATGCTCTGGATGAAGTTGTGGCGCTCGTTGATGCTGAGCAGCGCCACGCCGAGCACGGCACAGTTGGTGGTGATGAGCGGCAGGAAGATGCCGAGCAGGCGATAGAGGGTCGGGCTGCTCTTGCGGATCACCATCTCGGTGAACTGGACCACCACGGCGATCACCAGAATGAAGCCCAGGGTGCGCAGGTAGGCGATCTCCAGCGGGATCAGGATATAGTGCTCCATCAGATAGGAGCAGGCGCTGGCCAGCGTCATGACGAAGGTGGTGGCCAGACCCATGCCGATGGCGGTTTCCAGCTTGCCGGAGACACCCATGAAGGGGCAAAGGCCGAGGAACTTCACCAGCACGAAGTTGTTGATCAGCACGGTGCCGACCAGTAAAAGCAGGTACTCAGTCATTGAAGATGGGTTATCCGGTATGAAGGCGGCCGTATTATCTGATGTTAGGTGCCTTTAGACAACCGCAAGGCCGTATGGTTATTATTCGAATGCCCAATTCTTGACATCCTCCCCCACCTTAGCGCTTCGCGTCACAGGAGGGGGATTCCCATTACTGGGTGATAGCTGCTCGCGCA
>NZ_JAPCIQ010000133.1:0-7260 GCF_027707405.1 Aeromonas sp. QDB68
TTGCCATCACCAATCGCCGCCAGGTCGATGCCCGGCAGGTCCGCGCTGTCGCTGTCCAGGATCGCCTGCTCGCTGTCAGTCGCCGGGTTGCCCGCCTTGTCAGTCACGTCCGCCTTCACGGTGAACGTGCCATCCGCCAGGCCGCTGGCCCCCAGGTCTACGGTGGTGCTGAACTTGCCGTCGGTCACGGTCGCGGTGAAGGTCACCTGCTTGCCGTTCACGTCGGTCACGGTCAGGGTGACCGTCTGGCCATCTTCCACGTTGCTGGTCGTGCCCTTGAGCTCGACCGCCTTGGCTTCCGCCACCGACAGGTTGCCATCGCCAATCGCCGCCAGGTCGATGCCCGGCAGGTCCGCGTTGTCGCTGTCTGCCCGCCACCAGGATGGTGAAGCGGCCATCGCCATCCACCGGGCCGGTGAACGGCTTGCCGTTGACGGTCAGGGTGACGGTGTCGCCGTCATTGAACTCACCGCTGACGGTGCCGCTGACCGGGATCTGCTGACCCGCCTCGGCGGCGTTGATGACGTCGTCGGCGGTGATGTCGGCATCGAGCGCGATACTGACATCCGGTGGAGTGGTGTCTAGCAGAGTGGTGTCGTCACGGGCCTCGGCACGATTCCCCGCCGCGTCGGTGACGCTGGCCACCACGGTCAGGTTGCCATCCGCCAGCCCGCTCAGATCGGCGCTGGTCTGGTAGTTGCCGTCGGCATCGGTGACGGCCGTGACGGTCACCTTGTCGCCGTTGGCATCGCTGATCACCAGGGTCACGGTGCGGTTCGGGCCGACATCGGAGGTGCCGCTGATGGGCGCATTGGCCACATTGCCCGCGTTCACGTCATCCAGGCTCACCGTGATGTTCGCGATGGTGTCCACGCTACCATCGTCGCTCGCCGTGCCTCTATTGCCAGCAGGATCAGTCACGCTGGCAGTCACGTCATAGCCGCCATCCGGCAAAGGCGTCACGACATCAGCGCTGTAGCTTCCATCGGGCAGTACTGTGGTAGTCAGCGTCTGCTGGTTGCCATTGGCATCGGTCACCACCAGAGTCACGGTGCTACCAGGTGTGGCATCCGAGGTTCCCGTGATGGTCGGCGTGCTGTCATTGGTGTTGTCCGGTGCATCGACCGTCACAGTGGGTGCGGTACTGTCCACGCTGCCGTCATCGGTCGCGGTGCCAGTGTTGCCGGCCGGGTCGGTGACGCTTGCCGTGACGGTGTAGGAGCCATCCGGCAGCGGCGTGGTGACATCCACGCTGAAACTGCCATCCGGATTGACGGTGGTGATCAGGGTCTGCTGGTTGCCATTGATATCTGTCACCACCAGGGTCACGGTGCTGCCGGCGGCGGCATCCGTGGTGCCGGTCAGGGTGGGCGTCCGGTCATTGGTGTCGTCGGGAGCGGAGACGGTGATGACGGGGGCGGTGAGGTCGAGCAGTTCATCCTCGCTGCTTTGTGCGTCCGCCAGCGGCGCCGTGGCATCGGGGTTGGCGCTGTCGAAGCCGGCACTGGCGATGGTGGCATCGCCGGTTCTGTCGATGGTGATGAAGCCGCCATTGCCGCTGGCGCCCGCGACGCCGCCGACGTTGCCCGCTGCGGGAGCCCCGCCCGCCGCCGACGCTTCAAACGCCTGGGTCGGGTCCGTCCCCTGCAAGATGGCTTGCTGCAGGGCAGCGATGTCGTCAGGCACCCCGGCTGGCGCGCGCTGGGCGAGTTGTGGCTCGTCCTCAACGGGAGACTTGCTCGGGCTCAGGGTGAAGGTGGTATCCCCTCCCTGGAAGCTGGCGCCCTCCGGCGCGAGCAAGACGGCATCCTTGGGCAGCGTATCGCCTTCAGAAAGAAGCGTCTGGCTCCCGTCTGCCGCGACCAGATAGATCTTGCCTTGCAAATGGGTAACGACGACGTCCTGATCCAATACGATGCTCTTGCTGCTCATGGGTTCTCCTGACATAAAAATGGGCATGGCAATCCAGGCTCCAATGTGCCCGTTAATCACGCCAGATACCAGTTAGAAAAATCGAATGGACAGACCAAAATGGAGCCCCAAACTGGGGCTAAACCGAAGGGAAATAGAAGGGAAATAAAATTAGTTAAATCAATAAAATCAATTATGACAGAAAGATGATGGGAGCCTTATCGGCTCCCATCTCGAGACGCATCAGGCACCGGCCCAGAGCAGGATGGCCAGCAGCTGGGGAGAGATGATCCGCAGGAACATCACCAGGGGGTAGACGGTCGCATAGGAGAGCGCACTGGCCCCGCTGGTCGGGTGCATGCCGTTGGCGAAGGCCAGGGCGGGAGGGTCCGTCATGGAGCCGGCCAGCAGACCGCACAGGGTGAGGTAATTGAGCTTGCCATAGCGGCGCGCCAGCACCCCGACCACCAGCAGCGGGATCAGGGTGATCGCCACGCCGTACATCACCCAGGCGGGGCCATCCCCGTTGATCAGGGTATCGATGAAACCGGCCCCCGACTTGAACCCCACCACCGCCAGGAACAGCACTATGCCGATCTCCCGCAGCGCCAGGTTCGCACTCGGCGGCATGAACCAGTAGAGCTTGCCGATGCTGCCGATGCGCGACAGGATGAGGGCCACCACCAGGGGGCCGCCCGCCAGCCCCAGCTTGAGGGCCGCCGGGAACCCCGGCAGATAGAAGGGGATGGAGCCGAGCAGCACGCCCAGCCCGATGCCGATGAAGACCGGCAGCATCTGCACCTGCTGCAGCTTCTGCTGCACGTTGCCGACCACGCTGGTCACCGCCTCGATGGCATCGAGTCGCCCCACCAGGTTCAGGATGTCCCCAAACTGCAGGCTGGTCTGGCTGGTCGGCACCAGCTCGATCCCGGCCCGGTTGAGGCGCGAGATGACCACATCGTATTTCTGCTTGATGTCGAGATCGCGGATCCGCTTGCCGAGCACCTGCTCATTGGTGACCACCACCCGCTCAACCCGCAGATCCGTGCCCCGGGTGGAGAGGGAGGTATCCACCTCCTCCCCGAGCACCAGCAGCACCTTGTGCAGGGCGTGGCGTTCGCCCACCAGGTGCAGCAGATCGCCGAGCTCGATGTGCGAGTCGGGCTTCGGCACCATCAGCTCGTCACCGCGCTTGAGGCGCGAGCAGATGACGTCTGTCTCGTCCAGGCTCGGGATCTCGCTCAGCATCAGGCCGTGCATGTTGGGGTTGCGCACCGCGATGTTGATAGTCTGCAGGCTCTCCTTGGTCTTGCCCGCCTGCTGCTCGAAGGCGGTCGCTTCCTCCTCGATCTTGATATGGAAGAACACCCGGATGAGCCACATGGTGAGCAGGATGCCGCAGATCCCGAACGGGTAGGCCACGGCGTAGCCCATCCCCATCAGGCCGGTGGAGCCCGGAGCCGCCCCCAGCTCAGCCAGGATCTGCTGACCCGCCCCGAGGGACGGGGTATTGGTCACCGCGCCGGAGAAGACCCCGAGGATCACTGGCAGCGGCACGTCGAACAGCTGGTGCAGCGCCGCCGCCACTACGCAACCGAGCAGCACCAGCAGGGCGGCGAAGCCATTGAGCTTGAGGCCCGAGCTGCGCAGGGAGGAGAAGAAGCCGGGACCGACCTGGATGCCTATGGTGTAGACAAACAGGATCAGACCAAACTCCTGAATAAAATGAAGTGTTTGCTCATCCAGCTTCAAGCCGGAGAGCCCGGCGAAGTGGCCCACTATGATGCCGCCGAACAGCACCCCGCCAATGCCCAGTCCCACGCCATAGACCCGCCAGTTTCCCAGCCAGAGTCCCAGCACCGCCACCAGCGACAATATGCTGATGGAAAGCGCGATTTCACTCATCGTTTGCATCCTTTCCAAGCTGAACTGACCCTAGCTTGTCAGCAAACGAAGGGGGCAACTGTGGGGTGCCGCACGAATTCAGGCTTTCATGAGCACAAAAATACCAATTAAGGGTTAGCCATCAGATATAGCCATAAATGGCCATGAAGTGACACAGACTGCCCCCCAGCACAAACAGGTGCCAGATGGCGTGGTTGTAGGGAATGCGCTTGGCCACATAGAAGATCACTCCCAGGCTGTAGATGAGACCACCCAGCCCCAGCAGCAGGAGCCCGGTACCATCCAGATGCAGATAGAGCTGGTAGATGACCACCAGCGACAGCCAGCCCAGCATCAGATAGGTAAATAGCGACACCTTCTTGAAGCGATTGATGAAGATCAGCTTGAACACGACCCCCGCCAGGGCCAGCCCCCAGATCACCACCATCAGTCCTTGCGCCAGCGGCGTATCGAGCGCCACCAGCAGGAAGGGGGTATAAGTGCCGGCGATCAGCAGATAGATGGCGCAGTGATCGAACAGCTTGCTCCAGCGTCTGGCCGCCACCGAGCTCACGCTGTGGTAGAGCGTCGAGGCGAGATAGAGCAATACCAGGCTGGCACCGTAGACGCCGTAGCTCAGCAGTACCCTGGGCCCCTGATCCCACCCCTTGTGCAGCAGCAAGACCAGTCCCAGTCCGCCCAGCAGCAGCCCCAGCCCATGGCTGAGGCGATTCGCCCACTCTTCCCGTGGGGAGTACCCCGTCACATCCATCATTACCTCCAACCCATTACCGGCCCACTCTAGCGGCCGACGTTTCAGGCTACAAGTGTTAGCTGAAAATAAAGGAGCGAGGAGAGGGAGGGCCAGAGATGGCTGTGCCCCCCGCCCCTTTGGTGTATGCTCTGCCGCCGACGCCGCCCATGCGGATGGCCGCGTCTGCCCGACAATCTGGTCTGGAGAACCCGATGAAGCTCACTGAACTGTTTACACAACCGGATCCTGATTTCGGCAAGGCCATGACGGCCCTGCTGGAGCACTTCCATCATTCCGACGACAGTCAGGCCCCCTATCAGCGGGGCAGCTTCACCCACCAGCTCGATCAGTCGTGCATGCCCACCATCGGCATCTCTCCCCGGGACTATCTGGCACGGCTCGCCACCCTGGTACCCGGGGCATCGCACCTCACCTCTCCCCGCTACATGGGACACATGACGGCGCCGCTGCCGGCCTTCACCGCCGAGCTCTCCCGGCTCTTGGTGATGCTCAACCAGAACCCGATGAAGATGGAGTCCTCCCGTTTGCTGAGCTTTCTGGAGCGGGAAGTGCTGGCCAAGCTGCACCGTCTGGTCTACCGCCAGGACGACGCCTTCTATGCAGCCCAGATGCATGCCAAGGATGCAGCCCTCGGCGTCATGACCAGTGGCGGTACCATCGCCAACGTCACCGCCCTCTGGCTGGCCCGCAACCGGGCCTGTGGCGACAACCTGTTCGCCCTCGCCGAGCAGGGCTATCGCGGCGCCGTCATTCTGGGCTCGCGGCTGATGCACTACTCCTTCGACAAGGGGATGGATCTGCTGGGACTCGGGGCTCGCAGCGTCTGGCGTCTCGACACAGACGAGCACAATCGGCTCAGTCTGGCAGCGCTGGAACAGGCCCTTCAACAATGCAGGAAGCAGAAGCTCAAGGTGCTGGCGCTGGTCGGCGTGGCTGGCAGCACGGATTTTGGCTCCGTCGACCCGCTGCCGGAACTGGCCGCCATCGCCCGGCGCGAGCAAATCCACTTCCACGTGGACGCGGCCTGGGGTGGTCCGACCCTCTTCTCGCCCCGCTATCAGGGATTGCTTACGGGGATAGAGCACGCCGATACCGTCACCCTTGACGGCCACAAGCAGTTGCTGGTCCCGCTCGGTACCGGCATGCTGCTCTGCCGCCAACCGGACCTGATGATGACGGTGAAGCGCGAGGCTCCCTACGCCATCCGCGCCACCTCCTTCGATCAGGGTCGCTTCACTCTGGAGGGGACCCGTCCCGCCAACGCGCTCTATCTGGATGCCGCCTTCCAGATGCTGGGACAGCAGGGTTATGCCCAACTCATCGACGCCAACTACGACAGGGCGAGGCGAATGGCCGCGCTCATCGACGCCAGCCCCGCCTTCGAGCTGATGTCGGCACCTGTCATGAACCTGCTCTCCTACCGATGCATTCCGCCCCACCTGCAAGGTCAGGTGCCCGATGTGGCGGCCAACGAACAGATCAATCTCTTCAACGTCGCCCTGCAAAAAGCCCAGCGCGCCGAAGGGCACAGCTTCGTCTCACGCACCCAGCGCGCAGTCTCCCGCTATGGCGAGCAACCGCTCACGCTGCTGCGCGCCGTCCTACTCAACCCTCTCATCGAGGAAGCGGACATACACGCATTGCTGGACGATCAGGTGCGCCTTGGCAACCAGATTGCCAGCCAGCTGTTCGAGTAACCCGCCGCCCCGGGAAGGAACTGCCTGCAGAATGGACGGTCTTATTCATTTGCCGTTGTCTGACGGGCAGGTACACTGAGTGAAATTTTGAGGTTAGAGCCCAGCATGAAGCAGTTTATCGAGTTCATCCCCCTGATCGTCTTCTTCGCGGTCTACAAGTTTTACGACATCTACACCGCCACTGGCGCCCTGGTGGTCGTCACAGGCCTGCAACTCCTGTACAGCTGGCTTCGCTATCGCCGGGTCGAGAAGATGCAGTTGTTCACCTTCGTGCTGGTCGGTTTCTTCGGCGGCCTCACCGTCTTCTTCCACAACGATGCCTTTATCAAGTGGAAGGTGACCGTCATCAATGTGCTCTTTGCCCTCGCCCTGCTCATCGGCCGCTATGGCTTTGGCAAGAACCTCATCAAGCAGATGCTGGGCAAGGAGCTCCAAGCCCCCGACCGGGTCTGGGACAACGTCAATCTCGGCTGGGTCGGCTTCTTCACCCTGTGCGGCCTGCTCAACCTCTACGTGGCCTTCAACCTCTCCCAGGAGATGTGGGTCAACTTCAAGGTGTTCGGCCTGCTGGGCATGACCCTGGTCTTCACCCTGCTCAGCGGCGTCTATCTCTATCGCCACATGCCGGCCGAGCAGAACGCAGAACAGAAAAAATAACCGCAACCAGAAAGGGATTGTTCCATGTGGTATCTGATCTACTCCGAAGATGTCGCGGGCAGCCTGCCCCAGCGCAAGCTGGCACGCCCTGCCCACCTTGCCCGCCTGCAAGCCTTGCAGGATGAGGGCCGCCTGCTGACGGCCGGCCCGAACCCGGCCATCGATGCCGAGGACCCGGCCGATGCGGGCTTCACCGGCAGCACCGTCATCGCCGACTTTGCCAGTCAGGCCGACGCCCAGGCCTGGGCCGATGCGGACCCCGTAAGTATTCACCGGAACAGTATTGACACAGGAAAAATGAGACGATCGTCTCTTGATCCCACTTTCCTGCTTGCT
>NZ_JAPCIQ010000134.1:0-7219 GCF_027707405.1 Aeromonas sp. QDB68
GAAAGCCTAGTCAAAGAGCTGTCACGAGAACACCGTTAGCTTAGCGTACGATTTTTTCCGAATTCTGCGGTTCCCCCCAAGCGGGCTGGCCAATTCGCTACTGGCTGCCAGCACCCTCCGGGTACGAGGCGCTGCTCCAGCCGTTGGCAACGGCGCTGGGGCTGCTGCGCCTGGCTCCCCGGGGAGAGGCGCAGCAAGAGGATGATCTCAAGCTGAGTTGAGTGGTGGCTTGTGCAGTCTCGGGGCCGATGTCAAGGAGACAATACACAGAAGGGCGGCTCATGGCCGCCCTTCTGCTGCTTGCTGACACTTAAACTGGTTTGCTGTCCGGTGAGGAAAAGGGAGCGCAGGAGTGTCTGATCACCAGGTCCGGATCCACGGTGATCATGCGGTTTGCGATGGGCTCGCCGTTGATGCGTGCCAAGAGCCGGGTGACGGCGAGACGGCCCAGCTCCTCTTTCGGTTGATTGACCGTGGTGAGCGGGGGGGACATGAACTGGGCCAGCGCCACGTTGTCATAGCCGACGATGGAGAGATCGCGGGGGATCACCAGCCCTGCCTGATGGGCGGCACTGATGACCCCCATGGCCATCATGTCGTTGCAGACAAACAGCGCGGTGGGACGCTCTGGCAGCGCCAGCAGGCGGGTCATGGCGGCGGCGCCGCTGGCGCAGTCAAAGTCTCCCTCCTGGATCCAGCCCGGATTGACGGTGAGCCCGGCCTCCTGCATCGCTTGCTCGAAACCCGCCTGGCGCTGGTTGGCCGGGGCGCGGCTGTGGGGTCCCGTGATGCAACCGATGGCAGTGTGACCCAGCCCCAGCAGATGGCGGGTTGCCAGGTAGCCGCCGCGATGGGAGTTGTCGGCGATGAGATCCACCTCGTCGTTCTCCATGCCCCAGTCCATCACCACGACCGGCAGGCTCTTGAGCCAGTCGAGCTGGTTGAACACCTCCTGCTGCCCCTCGCTGCACATGATGAGCAGGCCGTCGACCCGTTTCCTGAGCATCATCTTGAGGTAGGAGAGCGCCGTCTCGGCCTGTCCTTCGGTGTTGCCCAGCATCAGGTTGTAACCCTGCTCGAAGCAGTAGCGCTCCACCCCGCGCACCACCTCGGCGAAGAAGGGGTTGCTGGAGGTGGTGACCAGCATGCCGATGCTGTTGGTCTCCTTTACCTTGAGGCTGCGGGCCACCAGGCTCGGGGCATAGTTGAGATCGCGCATGGCGGCGAAGACCCGCTCCCGGGTCTCTTCGGCCACGAAGCGGGTCTCGTTGATGACGTGGGAAACGGTGGTGGTCGACACTCCCGCCAGCGCAGCCACCTCCTTGATATTGGCCATCAGTGCCCCTGCGCAGTCTGTTCAAGGAGGAAAGCATCGACCTCCTGCTTGCTCGGGATGGAGCTCTGGGCACCAAACCGGGTGACGGAGAGTGCCGCCGCCCCGTGGGCAAAGCGTACGGCTGCGTCAAAGTCGGCGCCGGCGAGCTCGGCCGCCAGGAAGGCGCCGTTGAAGGTATCCCCGGCAGCCGTGGTATCCACCGCCTTGACCCGAAAACCCGGCATGAGCGCCTGTTTCTGCCCCTTGCTGCAATAGACCCCTTGAGACCCCAGGGTGATCATCACCTCACCGATGCCCATCTGGTGGAAGCGGGTGGCAGCCTCCCGGGCGCTCGCTTCGTCCGTCACCTTGACGCCGGTCAGCAGCTCGGCCTCGGTCTGGTTGGGGGTGATGAGGTCCACCAGCGCCAGCAGATCCCTTGAGAGCGGGCGCGCGGGGGCGGGGTTGAGCACCACCCGGGTGCCGTGGGCACGAGCCAGACGGGCCGCTTCCTGCACGCTCTCCAGCGGCACTTCCAGTTGCAGCAGCAGGGTGTGGGCGGCGGCGATCATTGCCTCGTGACCTTGCACTACGGCCGGGGTGAGGGCGCCATTGGCTTCGGCGGAGATGCCGATGCTGTTCTCCCCCTCGTCGCTCACATAGATGATGGCGATGCCGGTGGGGAGCCTGGGGTCGAGTTCGACGGCGCTGACATCGATGCCGTCGTTGGCAAACCCGGTTTTCATCTGGTGGCCGATGGCATCATCACCGATGCGGGCGATGAAGGAGACAGGGGCGCCGAGGCGGGCGGCGGCCACCGCCTGATTGGCGCCCTTGCCGCCGGGAACGACCTGATAGCTGTGGCCGGTCAGGGTTTCACCGGGGCGGGGAAAGTGGGGGACGCGCAGCACATGATCCGCATTCACGCTGCCGAGGACTACGAGACGATTCATTCCTATCACCCTTGGTTGAGTACATCCTGGTCTGGGTGGACCCAGACCAGGCGGCACTGGCGGAAAAAGAGAGGGGAGGCGAACCTCCCCCCGTCAACTTACTTGTTGACGATTTGCAGCGGTACCGGGATGGATTTTTCCACCGGTTGACCCTTGAGCACCTTGTCGGCGGTTTCCACGCCGATGGCGCCGATGAGGGCAGGCTGCTGTGCCACGGTGGCGGCCAGTTTACCCTTGGCCACGGCGGCTTTGCCATCGTCGGTGCCGTCAAAGCCCACGATCATCACCTCTTTGCCAGCGGCCTGCACGGCGCGGATGGCACCCAGCGCCATCTCGTCGTTCTGGGCGAACACTGCCTGCACGGTCGGATGGGCGGCCAGCAGGTTCTCCATGACGTTCAGACCCTTGGTGCGGTCAAAGTCGGCGGGTTGGGAGGCCAGCACCTGCAGTTTGTTGGCGGTGACCGCCAGGGCGAAGCCTTCGCCGCGATCACGGGCGGCGGAGGTACCTGCGATCCCTTCCAGCTGGATCACCTTGGCACCGCTGCCCAGCTTCTCGGCGATGAAGTCGCCAGCCAGCTTGCCACCGGCCACGTTGTCGGAGGCGATGTGGGCCTTGACGTCACCCTGGGCTGCGCCGCGGTCCAGGGTCAGCACCGGGATGTTCGCCTTGTTGGCCAGGCGAATGGCGTTGCCCACGGCTTCGGAGTCGGTCGGGTTGATCAGGATGGCGTTGACCTTGCGCACGGTGAGATCTTCCACGTTGGAGAGCTCCTTGGCCGGGTCGTTCTGGGAGTCCAGCACCACCAGCTCGTAGCCAAGCTCCTTGGCCTTGGCTTCGGCCCCCTCCTTCATGGTGACGAAGAAGGGGTTGTTGAGGGTGGAGACCACCATCGCCAGGGTGTGATCCGCGGCCTGGGCGGTGCCCAGCACGGACATGATGGCGGCAGCGAGCAGGGTATTGAGCTTTTTCATCATTTCATTCCTTGTGTGTGGCGTGGCTTGTTAACGGTTGCTTTTGTTATCGATCATCACGGCAAGCAAAATCACGCTGGCCTTGGCGATCATCTGGTAATAGGAGCTGACGTCGAGCAGGTTGAGGGCATTGTTGAGGAAGCCGATGATGAGGGCACCGATCAGGGTACCCATGATACGGCCCTTGCCCCCCATCAGGCTGGTGCCCCCCAGCACAACGGCGGCGATGGCATCCAGCTCGTACCCCATGCCGGCTGTGGGCTGGGCGGAGGAGAGGCGGGATGTGACGATGAGCCCGGCCAGTGCCGACAGCATGCCGCACAGACCATACACCGCGAGCTTGACCCGATCCACATTGATACCAGAGAGGCGGGTGGCCGATTCGTTGCCGCCGAGGGCATAGATGTGGCGGCCCAGGCGAGTGTGGTTGAGCAGGTACCAGGCCAGCAGGAAGACGATGGCCATCAGCCAGATGGGCACCGGCAGACCCAGCAGGTAGCCGGTCCCGAGCCAGGCGAAGTGATCGGCGCCGTCACTGAAGCCGGTGGAAATGGGGCGCCCCTCGGTGTAGACCATGGTGACGCCGCGCAGGGCGGTCATGGTGACCAGGGTGGCGATGAAGGCCTGTACCTTGCCCTTGGCGATGATGAGGCCGCTGATGCTGCCAAGCAGGGCGCCGGCCCCCAGGGTGAGGGGGATCACCAGGCCGATGGGCAGCTCCATGGCCACCATGGTGGCGGCCAGGGCGCCGCACAGGGCCAGTACCGAGCCGACCGACAGATCGATGCCGGCGGTGAGGATGACCAGCGTCATGCCGACCGCCATGATGGCGTTGACCGATGTCTGGCGCAGGATGTTGAGCAGGTTGTCGGCGGTGAAGAAGTTGGGGCTCAGGAAGGAGACCACGCCGATCAGCACCAGCAGCGCGACCAGGGACTTGTTCTCGATCCACCAGGCCTTGCTCATGACGCCGCGGCGGGAAAGGGTTTGGGTTGTCATTGTGCTGCCTCTTGCTCTGCTTGCCACTGTTTACCGACTGCCGCTGCCATCAGCTTCTCCTGATTGGCATCGCGGGTGTTGAATTCTGCGCTAATGCGCCCTTCGTGCATCACCATAATGCGATCACTCATGCCGAGCACTTCCGGCATTTCGGAGGAGACCAGGATGATGCTCATCCCCTCCTTCTTGAACTGGTTGATGAGCTGATAGATCTCCTTCTTGGCGCCGACATCGACGCCGCGGGTCGGCTCATCCAGGATCAGCACCTTGGGCCGGGTCAGCAGCCCCTTGGCGATGGCCACCTTCTGCTGGTTGCCGCCGGAGAGGAGCTTGATCAGCTGATCCTGACTCGGGGTCTTGATGTTGAACAAACGCACATAGTCCCCTACCGCCTGGCGCTCGGCCTTGCCGTCAATCTTACCGCCACGAATGAACTCGCCGAGGGCGCACAGGCTCATGTTTTCGCGCACCGACAGCTCCAGCACCAGGCCGTCGCCCTTGCGATCCTCGGAGATATAGGCGATACCAGCGGCCAGACCATCGGCCGGGCTTCTGGGTACCAGGGCGTGGCCATCCACCGTCACCTGGCCAGCGCTGATGGGGCTGGCACCGTAGATGAGCTTCATCAGCTCGGTGCGGCCGGAGCCCATCAGGCCGCTAAAGCCCAGAATTTCCCCCTGACGCAGGGAGAAGCTCACCCCGCGCACGCCGGGACCAGCCAGATCGTTCACCTGCAGGCTAACCGGGCCAAGCTCGCGCTCAAGACGTGGGTACTGCTCTTCCAGCCGGCGGCCCACCATCATCTCGATGATCCTGTCTTCATCGAGATCGCTCACCGCCTGCTCGCCGATCCACTTGCCATCCCGCAGCACGGTGACCCGATCGCAGATCTCGAAGATCTCTTTCAGGCGGTGGGAGATGTAGACAATGCCGCAGCCCTGCTCGCGCAGTTCACGAATGACGGTGAAGAGCTGCTCGGTCTCGGTGTCGGTCAGCGCATCGGTGGGCTCGTCCATGATGATGACGCTGGCATCGAACGACAGCGCCTTGGCGATCTCTACCATCTGCTGTTCACCGATGGAGAGATCCCCGAGTCGGGTATCCGGGCCGTGCTTGACGCCAAGTCGCGCCAGCAGACCGCTGGCACGCTCACGCAACTGCTTGTGGTCGATGCTGCCAAAACGGGTGCGCGGTTCGCGGCCGAGGAAGATATTGGCGGCGATCGACAATTCCGGCAGCAGGTTCAGCTCCTGGTGGATGATGCTGATCCCCTGATCCTGAGAGTCGCGGGGGCCCTTGAAGTGCACCGGCTGGCCGCGATAGTTGATGTAGCCCGCATCGGCCTGGTAGATGCCGGTCAGCACCTTCATCAGGGTCGACTTGCCAGCGCCATTTTCGCCGAGCAGGGCCATCACCTGGCCCGGATAGACCCGAAGGCCCGCTTCGTCGAGCGCGCGTACCCCGGGGAAGGTCTTGACGATCCCGGTCAGCTCCAGAATGGGTGAGAGGGGGGAGGTTGTGCTCATTTGCAGCTTCCTTGAAGAGGCCTTCTTTGAAGAATTCAGAACGCCACACCGGCGCAGAGGATCAGGTTGGCGTAGGGAGTCACCTCGCCGCTGCGCACGATAGCCTTGCTCTGGCAGGAGCGAGCCTTGAACGCTTCGTGCAGGCAGTACTCGATGGTGATGGGCTTGCCCTGGGCGGCTGCGTGGGCCTCCAGCTGATCCACCAGCGCCTGATGGGCGGCGGGACTGATCTGCTTGATCTCGCTTGCCATGATCACCTTCTCCACCACCAGGTCGGTGAGTAGGGCGGTCAGTACGGTTTCAAGGCTGGGGGTGCCCGCCATCAGCGCCAGATCGATGCGCTCGGGGCCTGCCGGAATGGGCAGGCCAGCGTCGCAGACGGTGATCTCGTCGGTGTGGCCCATCTGCGCGACCAGCGCGCTTAAGGGAGCATTGAGCAGCTTGCCTCGTTTCATACAGCACCTCGGCGGCCTGGGACCGCATATGAATATTGAGTTGGGCAATCGGTTACGCAACCGGTTGCGTCATTAGGGCGAAAGATAGGTGTTAACCGTTAACGGGTCTAGGCAGTGATGACGAAAATGTGAAAACGATCTCAGTGACAGGGCAATTTCAGAAGAAACGGGTGCCATAAGAGCACCCCGTCTGAGAGGCGTCGCCGGATGTTGCCCGCACAAAAAGGCGTACCCGGCGCGAGGAGATCAGAGGGCGAGCGCCGCCTGCACTGCGGGGCGGGCCAGCATGCGCTGATAGTGATCCGCCACCTTGGGAAACTCGCTGATGGCAACCCCGTCGCTCTCGAGCCAGCCTGCAATCACGAAGAGGTAGATGTCGGCCAGGCTAAAGCGCTCCCCCAGTACCCAGGGGCCGGCCAGATAGTGGCGCTCAATCTGGTCAAAGCCATCGCGCATGTTCTGGGGCATCTTGGCCTGCATGGCAGCCATGGCCTGTTCATCGTCGGCCCAGCGGCCGGGACGGCGTCCATGGGCATGGGCGACATGGACGGTGGAGACGAGGAAACTGTGTACCTCCTGCATCCTGGCCAGGAGGAAGGGGTCATCCAATGGGGCCAGCCCGGCGTTAGGAAAACGCTGGGCCACGTAGAGCAGCAGAGCCGGTGTTTCGGTCAGCACGCCATGCTCCGTCACCAGTGCCGGGACTCGCCCCTTGGGATTGATGGCGAGGTAGTCGGGGCTGCGCTGTTCACCAGCGGCCAGATCCAGGCGCTTGACAAGGTGAGGGGCACCGGCCTCCACCAGAGCGATGCGTACCGCCATGGCACAGGTACCCGGGGCAAGATAGAGCGTCAGTTCGGACATGACCGTTTTCCTTGTGTGAGATAGAAGAGCCAGTGGACATCTCGTCCGCCAGCGCGCGCCATCTTAAATGCGAAAGGGGACTCCCTCCGACGTAGGTGGGAGGGGAATTTCGCCGGGGCGTCAGCCCCGCTGG
>NZ_JAPCIQ010000135.1:0-7130 GCF_027707405.1 Aeromonas sp. QDB68
CGATGCCAGACTGCCCGCCGGTTGGCGAGCATCATCAACCGTACCAGCCGGTCTACCCGCCACGTCCAGGTACTGGTGACATCCATTGGCGAGTTCCACCAGAGGGAGCGCAGCAGCTCAAGGGTGTAGTGCGGTGGCATGGGGGCATTGCAAAAACGGTGTAACTGAACGGCAAAGGCAAGGTAGTCCTTGCGATCGATCATGAAAGCAGACATGGGGATGACTCCTTGAAATGCAAAAGGCCACCTGTAGTGAGGTGGCCTTGTTGGGGGGATCGGAATATCCGGATCTTGGTGTTGGACCTGATGATCCGGGTTTGGGAATGCTGGCGTTATTCGTGCGCCTGCTCTGTGCTGGGGAGAGCCGCATCGAACAGGATGGCGTAGAGTGCACCATCAATGCCGTTGACGGCATCGTGATGCGGGTAATAGGGCGGCGTGTCTCGGGATCGCTCAAAGTAGTCACCAAAGCAGCTGAGACACTCGCGGATCTCGATGGTGGATCCCTGCAGCAAGGTCTCTTCAAAATGCTTGGCATAGGCCTCGTCATCATGTGCCTTGGTGACGGCCTTCTCCAGCAATGTCAGCGCATCCTCGTTGCAGGCGGCTGCTAGCCTATGGCGTAGCTTCTCGAGGGTTTCCTCAAGGGAATAGGGATTGGGTAATCGCATGGTGTTTATCCCTTCTTGGCTCGGTTAAGGGCGTAGCTGATGGAGCAGTGCATCAATGGCCTCGACACAATCGCTCTGGGTGAGCTGATAGCCGTTAGGCAGGTGAGCCACGATGGCAGGCTCGGCCTGCATCTCGACGTTGTCTGCAAGCCAGCCGCGCAGCTCGAGGAGGATGTCGAGGGTGGTGAGGTGTGACTTACCTAGGGTTAGAGTCATAGCTGACCTCTTTCGGCCAGCGAGACCACGCCCTCGGCACCGACCACCAGATGGTCGAGCAATCGCACATCGACCAGCGCCAAGGCCTCCTTGAGGGCTTGGGTAAAGACCCGGTCAGATTGGCTGGGTTCAGGGTCACCGCTTGGGTGATTGTGCACTGCGATGATGGCCCCGCAGTTGAGTATCAGGGCCCGCTTGACTACTTCCCGTGGGTAGATGCTGGCGCTGTCCAAGGTGCCGCGAAACAGTTCCTCAAAAGCCAGTACGCGGTGTTGGGAGTCAAGGAACAGTGCACCAAACACTTCATGCTCCCGGTCCTGTAGCAGGGTTTGCAGCCGCTCGGCGGCCTCGGTGGTGCTGGTAATGGCGGTGCCTTTGGCCAAGCGCTTACGGGCAATCTGGTTGGCGATACGCAGCAGGTCTTGTTCGGTCACGGGTTCAGTGACGACATAAGTGCCGGGGCATTCCCCGGCTTTCAGCTTGTGATAACGCATAGTGGAATTCTCCAAATAAACAAAACCCCGGCACGCATGAAGCATGTCGGGGTTAAAGGTAGAGCGGTTGTTGGTTCACTTTGAGGGTAGTTCAGTTGGTCTTGGTGGCGGCTTCTGCTCCTGCTCAGGCTGTAGGGGCACGCTTCACCGGCATCAGCAATCCGGGGACCTGCAGGGTGAGCGGCATAGCGAGCGCAACGCTCAGCCGTTCCGCCAGCTCATAGGCTTGGCCGATAGTGTCGTAGTCAGCTATCCAGGTAGCCAGCGCCAATCCACTGGCTTCTACCGCTCGCAAGTAAACGCCGTAGCCGTGCACGGGCAGGGCGCTGCCCCGAACCACTTGCGTCTCGCCATTACGATTGATGGCTTCAAGTTCAACGGCTACCGGTTGTTTTGGCATCTTGTGCCTCCTCTTGGGGTAAGGGGTCACTCTCCACACGATAGCCGTGATGGATGCAGGCACGCTGCAGGTCACTCATAAAGCTTCCCAGCACGCGGGGCTGCTCAGAGAGTGGGACGGCTCCTGCCTGGCTGCGCCAGAAACAGCGACGCTTAGGGTCCACACAGATTTCATCCACGGGCTGGCTCATGGTGTGCCAGTCCTCGGCATTGGTGAGGGAGAGCAGTTGCCACTGCACGCCAGACCAACGCACTTGCAAGGTGACTGTGCGGGCTGGTGGGCTATCCGGTGTCAGGTGCAGCAGCCAACGCTGACCACTGCGAGCGGGGGTTAGCTTGGCGCTGGTGGCGACTCGTCCCAGCCACTGGCGTGAGTAGTGGGAGAGCGCTAATTCTTGGGTCATCGTGACCTCCTAATCTCCTGCGACCGTGACGCTGAAGCATTCCAACCGGCAGTAGGCAATGAAGTTGCTTTGCCAGATATCGAACAATTCCCGCGCTTCGGCCAGCCGCAGCGGTCCCCAGCCCAACATGGTGTGTTCCCCATCGAGGAAGTTGAAGTCGATCTCCTTGCAGAGCTCGGCATCATGGCCGAGCCCCTGGTAGCTGAAGTCGGTGACGTAATCGAACAGCCAGCCATCTAGCCCACGGATCAGGCGGATCTCGACCGGGTGCACGCCACCTTGTTCGACACTGTAGCCGGGATTGCGGAAGTTGAAGGTCAGTTGGGTTAAGCGCTCAAGATTGAGCTCGGTTTTAGCGACTTCCTGGTTAAGCTGAACCAGCAATGCTTGTGCTACGGGCAGGGCAAAGCCGTCCCGGAAAAAGGGAATGGTCATGGTGTACTCCTTGTGGGGGTTAATCTTGGCCGAACAGCTCGCGCATTTTTTTGGCCACACGGGCACGGATCTGTTCATCAATAAAGGCGGCAATGCTGGCGAGAGCTGCACTCAGTACCGCGATGTCATCGGTGAGTCCCATCGGCAACACATCCGGGATCGCATCAATGGGCGATATAAAGTAGGCCAGCGCACTGTAAATCAGGAGCTTGGCCCAAAGTGGCAGATCATCCTTTTGGCTGGTGTAGTAGAGCAACAGGCAGGTCTCGATAAAGGGCCGACCGGCACGTTTGGCAAAGGCCCAGAGTTTGTGCCAAAAGCCTGGGTGATCGAACGGCTCGCATTCAGGGGGAATGCAGGGGGGCATAGTGCGTCTCCTTCACGGGTGGGTGAATTGCAGAAATAAAAAGAGGAGGCAAATGCCTCCTCTTGGATGGGAATGGATGTGATCTATTGGTCCCACATCAAGCAGTCAAACTCGGGGGTATTAGTGGCGGGCAGTACAGCGGCTACCTCTTGGGTCGGCAGTGCCAGCTGCTTGCCGTCAGCCGTTAAAATGCGGATCGACTTGGCCTTGCGTAGCTTGCCCCACATGTCGAAGAAATTGTTCTCACCGACACGGGATTCTGTCTCATAGGGCGCATCGTATTGGCTGCCATCGACGATGATGGAGAAAGCCTGCCCAGCATAAGAGCCGTACTCCTTGCCCTGTACCGTGGCCGTCATGCTGACCTTTCGGGTGTCATTGCAGGCGATATAGAGGTTGTTTTGCTCGTTGACCACCGCCGTGTATTCGCTGGTGCCCTGACCCCAGCCGCTGCTCCAGCGTCCGGCCTCGCCATAGGCCAGGGCGTTGTTGCATAGCAGGATGGCCGTCAACGTGATCCAACATTTGTTCATGGTTAGCTCTCCTTATCCAACGTAGTACCCCAACACATTTTGTAAAAAGCCACCTGCCGCGATGTAGCCCACCACGCCCCCGATGAGCTGGGGACCAACTTTCCAAAACAACTTTTTCTTGAACATCTCCTGTGCGCCGTCAGCAAACAGCATGTCTGGTTGGGTAAAGCGGCGGAACAATTCCCCGCCCATCAGGCCAAGTGAGGTAAACAGAGAACCAAAGACAAAGTGCCAGATATGGCCCCAGAACCCGAGCTGCGGGGAGCTACCGGTCCAGAGTGAGTAAATGGTGATGACGAGAAAAAAGAGGGTGGCAATAACGGGATAACGAGCCATGTACTTTTCCTTATGTAACAGAGTAATAGTAACAATGGCAGTCGCCCTAACCGCTCGCGTAAAAGCGCTTTACCCGAGATGGGAGGGGATGCCACAAACGAGGATTGATGTTTGTTGTCGGTGAGTCGGTCAGCGTAGCGATCATCGATTTACGGCCAATTACAACCAACTTAGTTGATACTCGCCTTTTTGAGTCCTTATCGTCAATGAGTCCATGGTCAACCATACGGGTTGACTGGAGGAACCATGACAGATATCAACCTTGAGCTGTTAGCCAAGAGCGTTGGCAAGGCGATTAGCCACAAGCGTACTCAAGCCGGATTCACGCAAGAGCATGTGGCAGAACACCTCAATATCGGGATGGAGGCCGTCTCTCGAATGGAGCGAGGGATTGTGGTGCCGACCGTGGTGCGGCTGGCGGAGCTCGCTCAACTGTTTGGTTGTGAGCTGGCGGACTTTCTGCGCGAGACCAGTAACCGCCCGACCGAGCAGGGCATTGTGCTGAGCCAGCAACTGGCCCGGCTCGATGATGCTGACCGAACCCTGTTGCTGGAAACGGTTGAGCGGTTGGTTGAGCGGTTAGCCCGTCCCGGCTGAACGCCCGCCATTCACTGGGGAGAGGATGGGCTCCCTTTCCCCAATTTGTTGGTGAGTGGACTCCTTCTTGGTTGTGGCCTCTGCGGCATTCTGGTTACTTGGCTTTGCGGTGCGTTATGCGAGGCAACCTCCACTGCCCCTACGTTTCCATTCGCCGTATCGTCGCTGTTTGCTTCAGGATAGAACTCTTCCAGCAGCATCGGCACCTCTTCATCGATATCCTCAAATTGGCCATTGCGCAGCAGGTCGCGAGCGGCCTGCTCCATCTGGTCGATGGCGAGCCCCGCCTCTTGATCACGCCGGGCGGCCTCCTGTGCTTGCCTGACTGCCTCAGTCAGGTTGGTTTCTTCCCGCAAGGTCAAATCCACGTAGTAGACCGGTGTGCGGTACGACTGGGTGGTGCTCTTGGCTCGCAACCGCAGGGTGAGCGGCAGATAGCGGGTATGGCCCCCGCTCACTGCCTCCAGGTACTTCAGCCGCGCCGCCAGAGTGCGCACTGAGTTGTAGCCGGTGGTGCGGAAGATAAAGCTGCCCAGCTCATCCCCTTGCCCCTCCACAAACAGGTTCAGTCGCCCGTACAGCTTGCAGCCCTGTTGCCCGGCAAAGGCGCAGCGCTCTGGTCCAGGGCAGCTGACCTCCTCTATGCCTTGTGCCCCCACGCGTCTTGCCACCTCCCCATTCCCGACACAGAGCGGCCTGCCGGTTTGCCGGTCAAACGCACTGTATTCCGCCCGTAGATTCAAGTCGCTGTCGTTGAACAGCACCCGCACCGGAATGGCGCGGATCTTGGTCTGCTCCTGCCCTTGGTTATTCTTTTGCGATGAGTAGTGTTGATGCAGGGGATGGAGCAACCATCCCCCCTTTTGCTGTATCTGGGTGGTGAGGGTGAAGCTGTCGTCCTTCTCCGGCACCCACTTATCCTGTTTTTGCACCAGCTTGCCGATGCAGATCCGCCCGATCACGGGCGGGGTGATCGCCAGTCCTTTGATCATGGTGTTTGCCTCAAGGGTTGAATGGTGAAACGGCGCACGCCGGGTACCGGTTTGACGTAACGGGTGAGCAGGTCGGGATGATCCTGACCGAGCTTATCCAGGTCCGGTGCTAGCCGGTCTTTACTGCGCTTCCAGGTGATCTTGCCATCGGCAAACAACCCGGCTGTCGCTTCACCCAAGGTGGCTTGCAGCCGCTGCTTGAGTTGCGACTCTTGCAGCTCGACGGCTTCCTTTTGCTGACGCAAGCGCAACAGATCCCCAAATAGTTGATTGAACTCGGGGGAATCGGAGAGATCCACAGTCTGGCCATCATCGCGGGGGAAGAGCCAGCTCAGAGCATTGGCAGCATCACTGGAGCCGTCAGGCTCGGGCTGCTGGTCTTGTTGCACCATCTGCCAGAACTGCGCTTCCCGCTCGGTGAGATCCTGGATCTTCTCCTCATCGCGCTCGATGCGGTAAATCCGAAAATCCTGGCCGCCGATCAGCACTGCCACCTCAGCCCAGGCATGGCCGGTAACTGCCAATTGATGCAGTACCTGACACTGGTAAGCCACCGGCACCCCTTCCTCCCACTGGGGGGCGCTGTGATAGCTGGCGGTCTTGATCTCCAGAATGCCCGGTCCATCGGGATGGCCGATTACCTCCCGATCGAGGTTGGCGAGCATGAAAGGATGCTCGGGGTGTTGCAGTACCGCATTGACCCGTCGCACCTTGTAGCCAGTGCGTTTGGCATAGACCTGCGCCAACACCGGCTCCAGCTCAATGCCCCACAGCACCGCTTCCTTGTGAGAGATATCCTCCGGCTCCTTGCGGCCAGTCTTCTCCAACCACAGGCTGAGTGGACATTTGTAGGGGGAGAGCCCGACTGCCACGGCGGCATCGGAAGAGCCAATGCCGAGTTTGCGGATAGCAAGCCACTGCTCGCGGGTTAATTGGGTAGTGGAGGCCAGCCGCAGGGCTTGGCCGTATTTGGCTTTTGATTTCATGAAGACTCCTTTTTGACGGCATAAATGGCAACGCCCGGATTGGCATGCGCCAGTCCGGGTGAGTTCGTTATGCGGTTTAAATGGGGAAGCGGGATTACTGCAGCAGAGTGAGTGCCTGATTCAGGGCTTGGGATTTGAGTTGGGCACCCTGACCAAACCAGGCGGAATCGAGCCGGTGATCTTGGCTGCGGGCACGGCGGTGGTGATCCACGTATTCCGTTACCGCATTGACCAACCCCCAAGCGGTATTGCGGGAGCTGGCAAGCTCTGAGCCCATGCCTGCGCCCATATACAGCTCGTGCAGTTTTTGGGCGGGACGGCTGAGAATAATATTCTCATCATCGCCAGCCGGATCATTGAGTAGTTCACCGAAGAAATTAAGGGCTTCCACGGGTGATACCGGACGATTGCTCAACGATGTCATCTCTTGTTGGAAACGATCCCAATTTGCCATACCAAGGCCCAATGCCTCTTTGACGGCAGCAGCATTAAATTGAGTGGAGTGGGGAACCTTGATCGCACCAGTATTATCCCGTAGTGCTATTTGCAATGTGTTATTACAGACGACTCGTAGCGAGGTAAATTGTGCTGTGGTGCACAACGTACCATCACAACTGGTGGCGATGCGTATTCCGGCGAAGTTGAACAGCCATTCCGGCCAACGTGAACACCCTGATCCTTAACGCGCTCACGTCACCCCG
>NZ_JAPCIQ010000136.1:0-6925 GCF_027707405.1 Aeromonas sp. QDB68
GAGATCTTGGGCCTTTCCCCTCGTTTCTTTGAACAGCTGGTGGTCGATCTGATGGTGGCCATGGGCTATGGCGGCAGCCAGCAGGATGCCGCCCGCACCACCCGTTACCAAAGCGATGGCGGCATCGATGGCATCATCAAGGAAGACCGGTTGGGGCTCGACTCCATCTACCTGCAGGCAAAGCGCTACACCGACAAAACCGTGGGGCGTCCCGAGATCCAGTCCTTCGCGGGGGCGCTGGATCTGCACAAGGCCCGCAAAGGGGTCTTTATCACCACCTCCAGCTTTAGCCGTGAGGCGCAGGAGTATGTCGGACTGATTGAGAAGCGCATCGTGCTGATCGACGGTGCCCGTCTTGCCGCCCTGATGATCGAATACGGCGTCGGCGTCACTACCCGCCAGACCCTCACCATTAAAACCCTGGATTCAGATTACTTTTTGGAAGAATAAATCGTGGCTAAACCAGCCCTAATACCCCCACCGATTAAATGCCAGCGGCATCTTGTTGAGCTTCTCGCGATGCTCGCGCCAGTTGGGCAGATGGGTATCCATCAGTGTGATAAATCGCTGGTTATGTTTGCGCTCTAACAGGTGAACCAGCTCGTGCACCACAATAAATTCCAGGCATTCGGGGGGCTTCTTGACTAATTCGAGGTTGATCCAGATGCGGGATGTATCTGTTTTGCAGCTCCCCCACATGGTCTTCATCCGTTTGATACCGACAAACGAAGGGGTGACGTTGAGCAAGGCCTGCCACTTGGCCATCAATATCGGCAGCCGCTGGCGTAGCAATTGGCGATACCAGCCCAGTAGCAAGGCTTCTCGCTTCGCGGCGTCATAATGAGCGGGAACCCGCATCCGGATCCACCCCCCTTGTAGCTTGACGCTGTGCGCTCCCTCAACCGGGATCACCTCCAATCGATAGCCCCGTCCCCAAAGGTAGTGCGTCTCGCCGCTGCACATCTGGCGCTCGCTCTGACGTGGCTGCGCCTGAAAGTGGGCCTGTTGCTGCCGGATCCACGGCAAGCGTCTGACCACGGCCATTCTGATGGCCGTCTGTGACAGCGACGCCGGGGCCGAGACGCGCACGCGACCATCAGGGGGCAGCACATTGATGTGCAGGTTCTTGATCCCCTTATGCTGCAACTCCAGCGTGAGCTCACCAATGGTGATCAGGGGCATCAGTGGTACTCCTGCTGCGCTTTCACCAGCTCCATCACCTCGGCAACGGTCACATCGTATCCCTTGGTTTCTTCGGCAATGGCAAACGCGATCTCCCGCTCCTTGAAGCGATCGCCATACCAATCGGCCTTCTTGGTATAACGCACGGCGGTATCAATCCTGGCCACCAGCAGCTCATCCTTGCCCAGATTGTCATAGAGTGCCCGTTTGGCTGCCGTGTCTATGCTCTCTGGGTAGGCGCTCTGGCTATGGCTCTGTGGATATTTCACCTGCTTGGCCAGCTCGCGGACCTTTTCCAGATACTCCTGATAGGAGATGGCCTGCTGGCGGCGCAGATCGATCAGCTCATCGAGCAGCACCGACATCCTCTCGTAGTATTTGGGGTTGACCGGGTTCTCATCGACGATGGTCCGGCGCACGTTGTTTTCAATCGCCTCGGCCATCGACTCCTGATTGTCGCGCATCTCCTTGGGCAACCCATCCAGCGCCTCGGGGCCGCGCTGGATAATGAGCTCCAGCAGCCCCAGCTCCTCAAAGTCCATCAGCGTCTCGCTGGGGTCGGCATCCACCCATAGATCCAGCATCTGGCGCATGCCCGGCTCGAACTGCTTCATATCCACCAGATCACCACTGGCCAGCTTGATCTCATCCCGGACCTTGGCGAAGTGTTCGACCTCCTGCTTGATCGAGGCGGCCTGCGAGGCGCTGTAACCCGCCTCCTCCAGCTCACCCGCCAGATTGGTAAAGGCGCGGATCAACTTGGCCACCAACTGATAGAGGGTCAGCCGCAATGCCTCTTTCTCGCTCAACGTCTCTTCATCGGCTCCCGGCTCACAACAGAAATAATGCTGATAATCGAGTTGCGACTTGGGCGCCTTCACCGGCTCACACAAGGCACGAACGGCTTCCAGAGCGTTATCCAGATCCTCTTTGGCCTGGGCCAGTCGATCCTTGAGCAGCCCGGCCACATCCTCCTTGTCATAACCCGCGAAGGCCTCGGCCGTATAGTCGTTGACCGTCTTCTCCAGCGACTTGAACAGGTCTTTGTAATCGATGATGTAGCCGTACTCCTTGTCGTCACCATCCAGCCGATTCACCCGACAGATGGCTTGGAACAGGTTGTGATCAGCCATCTTCTTGTCGATATAGAGGTAGGTGGCAGAGGGGGCATCAAAACCGGTCAGCAGCTTATCCACGACAATGAGCAGCCGCATCTGGCCCGGCTCTTTGATAAAACGCTGCTTGACCAGTTTTTCAAACTCTTCGACCCGCTTAGCCGCCTCATCCTCCGGCTGCTCGAAATAGTCGGCCAGCATCTTGCGATAGATGTTGTACTTGGCCAGCTTCTCCGTCAGCCCCTCGCCCGTCTCCTCGCCCTTGATCTCGCTGGCATTGGGTTGGTAACTGGTGACGATGGCGCACTTGCCAGCAAAACCGGCCTGGCTGAACATCTCGTAACTTTTGCAGGCTTGATAGACGCTGGCGCAGACCAGCATGGCATTGCCACGACCATCGGCCAGCCGGGGCTTGCGCTCGAAGTCGAGCAGAATATCGGCCACTATCTGCTCCAGCCGCGAACGACTGGAGAGCAGCTTCTGCATTGAGGCCCACTTCTGTTTAAGCTGCTGCTTGCCCAGCCGCGAGAGATCCTTGGTCTTGGTATCGAACCACTCATCCACTTTTTTCTGGGATTTGACCCGCTGATCGATATCCCGCGCCTCGTAGCGCAGATCCAGCACCACGCCATCACTCACCGCCTCGTTGAACTTGTAGGTGTGAATGTAGGGGCCAAAGACCTCGATGGACTTTTTTTTGTCCTGCTTCATCAGCGGTGTGCCGGTAAAACCGATAAACAGCGCCTCTGGCAACAGGCTCTTCATAGCCCCATGCAGCTTGCCGGACTGAGTGCGGTGGCACTCATCGACAAACACAAACAGCTGGCCCTTGGGGCTGAAATCCGAGGGCAAGCTGCGGCGCATATCAGCAATAAAATCATCAGAGCTGCCGTCATCTTCGTCATCCGACTCGCCTTCTGGTGTGCGACCGAACTTATGCACTAGGGAGCAGATCAGCCAGGGATTATGGGCATGCAGACGGGTCACCAGATCGGCACCGCTCTTGGTACGCAGGATCTCCTCTTCCACCCCACTGAATACCTTCTCGATCTGCTCATCGAGTTCGGTACGGTCGGTGATGATAAGCACACGGCTGTCGGTCACATTTTCGCGGATCCACTTGGCTAGCCAGACCATGGTCAGGCTCTTGCCGCTGCCTTGGGTGTGCCAGATGATGCCGCCATCCCGGCGGCGGATATAAGCCTTGGCGGCACGGATGCCGAAATACTGGTTATGGCGGCAGGTTTTCTTGGTGCCCGCATCAAACACGATAAAGTCGTGGATCAGCTCCAGAAAGCGCGCCTTACTGCACAACTGCGTCAGATGCTGGTCCAGCAGATTGGCACCCGGCAGATCGACATGGTCGGAATGGATTGGATCGGCTGGCTCTTTCCACTCCAGATAGTATTTCTCGTGGGTTTCGATAGTGCCGTAGCGCCCCCCTTGGGTGTCGTTGCCCGCCATCACCAGCTGCATGGTGGTGAAGAAGTTACGGATAAAATCCTTCTTCTGGTTATCCAGGTTCTGGTGGATACCTTCGGAGACAGAGACGGTAGATCGCTTGAGTTCAATGACGCCAAGGGCAATGCCGTTGACATAGAGCACCAGATCCGGCCGTTTCTTATGCTCGCCTTTGACCGTCACCTCTTCGGCAATGGCAAAGTCGTTGGCCTGCGGATTGGCCCAGTCAACAAGCCAGACAGTCTGGTTCTGCTCGCCCGCCCCGACTTTTTCCTTCACGCCATAACGCAGCAGGCGATAGACCTCCTTGTTGGCATCATAGAGGAGGCGCCCTTCGCCCAGGCTCGCCGCCCGATCCAGTTGCCTGAGTACCTTGGGGATCAGCGCCGCGTCCACGCCCCGCCCCACCAGCCAAGCGGTCAGCAGCTCCGGCTCGACATTGCGGTTGTTCTCCCGTGTATGCCAATCCCCCAGATAGCGATAGCCCAGCTCCGCTTGAAATAACTTGATCACGCGGTTCTGGGTTGCCCGCTCCCGTTGGCCAACTGAAATCATGCTCTCTATCCCTGTTATTCTCTCAAGCCGCCGCGACAACCTCGCAGCCACTCTTATTTGTTACACCCACTTCGTTACACCAATCCCTGCTGCAAACGGGTCAAGGCGATCTGCAGGCTGCGATCATCAAACAGCCGCGCCTTGCGATCACCCCACGGGGTTCCCGCTGGCCAGCGGTGCAACCCCTCGCGCAGCGCGCTCAGTGTCGGCGCACAGCCCTCTTCGACCATCAGCCAGTCCACCGTGGCCAATAACTCCATGCCATAGGGCGACTCAAAACCATCGATTAACGCGGTCGTCTGCTCCAGTATCGGTAAAAATGCTTTGGCCTCGGTATTGAGATAAACGGCAAGCTCTTGTTTTTTAGCCTCATTAAACCAGATGACATCAAACGGCTTGCTATCCGGGATGCGCTTGTCGGACTGCAGATAACTGCCGTCCATCGCATTGAGCAGATGGGTCAGATTGTTGGCATAAGGGCCATAACGATGGGCCTTAAACTGCAACTGCAGCGGATCCCCCATCGGGTTACGGCCAATGACCCGAGCCAGAAACCAGGCCAGTTTCTGGATCTCCAGCAAGCTGCACTCCATCCCTAAAAACCAGTAGCGACGCACCAGTTCAGCAATCAGGGCCCGGGCCGGAGTCAGCTCCGCCACCCCGCCGCGCTTGGCCACATTTTGGTATTGGCTACTGGGCTCATAGAGCAGGATATCGATATCCAGATCGCCCAGTGCCGTTTCGATCGCCTGTTTGACCTCCGGCCAAGGCAGACCACCGTTGCCAGCCCCCAGTGGTGGAATGGCAATCGAGGAGACCTGCTGCGCCTGTAACCAGGCCCGCAGATCCTGCAAACCGTCCTGGATCCACGCCATCTGTGCCGGATTGCGCCAGTGCTGTTTGGTCGGAAAGTTGACGATCCAGCGCGGCCCTAGCAGCTCACCCGTCTGGGTAATAAACATCTTGCCGGTGACGACGTCACCCTGCTTGCACGCCTCGGCATAGGCACGCATATTGGCCGGGAACCGCTCCTTGAACATCAAGGCGATCCCCTTGCCCATGACACCGACTGTGTTGACGGTATTCACCAGTGCTTCCACCGGAGCATCCAGCAGGTTGCCTGTTGTATATCGAATCATCTGAAATACCACCCATCACGGACATAGACGGGGCGCGAGACCCCCACCCGATTCATGCATTGTTCCACGCTGTTCTTTATTTCTTCGTTGTAACACACCACGCCCAGCAACGCCTCGATGGGGCAATGTTGATGGATCAAGGCCTCGGCCTGATAGCGTTCCAGCTTGCTCAAATCTTCCGCATCACGCTTGAAGTCACGGCGCTGCAACAGTGGCCAGTCAATCCGCCCCAGATCGCCAAGGTCGACATAGAAATTGGCCCACTGGTAATAGGCATGGCTATCGGTAAACACAAACGGTAGCCCCAATTCAGCCATGCGATGCAGGCTGGAAACCAGGATCAGGATTTCATCATTTTCACGCTGGGGAACACCGCGCCCCGAGTGAATATTGCTGAGCATGGGCGAAAACGGCGTGAAGTAGAAGGGCACATAGTCATTCAACACGCCGTAAGGCGCCAGCGGCACCGGATGGCGTGCGCGCTTGGCAATCAGCTCCGGCAACCCGATATGCACCCAGTGCGGGTTTTGCTGCTGACCATTCCCCGCCCACAGGCCATGGGTCAGGATCCATTCCAGGTTATCCCGATGCACAATCCGGAATATCAGCGCCTTCTGCGGATTCAGGCTCTGGCTATAGTCATAGGCCATGGATGGCTAGCTCCTGCGATACCCAACGCTTGATAAACACGCCAACGATGACCCCACCCGCTTTTCGTATGCGGGTGGCCGCTGTGCACGCCATCAAGCAACTCACAATAAAAGTATCTCTTTCTTTTCAGATAGATAAACATCTATCGCGCCAATTAACAACCGCCCCAGTCACGCAACAGTCAAGCAAATCCGGCGCTGGGTGGCTCGGTGGCCAGGCTCGCGGCAGAGGCGGTCATCCGGTTGGGCTGCACTTATGCCCCCGTCTATGCCCCCGCCGCCAGCGGCAGGCGAATTTTGCCGGTCAGCAGTTGCTGCATCATGCCTTGCTTCAGGGCGCGGGCCTTCTCCAGCTTCTGAGTCAACGCCTGCAGCTCGTTATCCATATCGGATAAAATAGTGGCAATGGCGGTTTGTTCCTCGTCAGATGGCATTATTAACTCAATATGTCGCAGCTCTTCTGAATTAATTGAATCGAATGTCGACCCCTTAGAGAACTTATCCCACGCTGTCTCAAAGCTCACCAACCATTGATAAAGGTAGTCATTTTTATATTGAACAGCGCATACCCCGCGGCCAATGCAACAATCAAATTCAGCTTTTGCCACCTCACCTACCGGCGCTCTTACAGAAAGGATTAAATCCCCCTTCTTTGCTTTTTTGGTTATTTGAGAGGTGTAATTTCTAATAATTGTTTTTCTATTCAAGATATCGGCGTTACCTTGAATTAAAGGCATGCCAATACCCCTGTCTCTTGATCAGATCTTGATCCCCTGCGCCATCAGATCCTTGGCGGCAAGAAAGCCATCCAGTTTACTTTGCA
>NZ_JAPCIQ010000137.1:0-6701 GCF_027707405.1 Aeromonas sp. QDB68
GTGTGTTTGGAGACAGCCAGTTTACCAGCACCCTGTCTGTCAACTTCCACTTCCCCAAGATCCCGCGAAGAACCTTACTTAATAGCCCAAACATATACACATCCATGCGTTATTGGGTTTTCGGACTTATTGTAGGACAGCGCGTCATGATGTGACGGCTTAACTCAATATAATGCTCTATCTATCAATGTCATAAAGTTTGTGTCAAAAGTTGACGCCCCTCTCCTTTCGGCCTTGATTGCGGCCCCCTTGGTAATTGTGCCCTGGAGTGCTACCCTCCCGCCTCTTCTCGGGGTCGCCTGTTTGCGGAGAGGAAAACCTCGAATCCGCGAGGGTAAAAAGGCTATACTCTGCGCCCGTTGGCTAATTTTAAGACGATTGGTAGTTCTTCCATGCTGAAATGGCTCGTTCGCCTGTTTATTGTCATGATGCTGGGTGCTGTGCTGGGCGTTGCCAGCCTCATCGGCATCTACTTCTACATCAAGCCCCAGTTGCCGGACGTCAGCGCTCTGCGCGATGTCAAACTGGCTACCCCCATGAAGGTCTACAGCCGGGACGGGGAATTGATCTCCCAGTTTGGCGAAATTCGTCGCATCCCTCTGCGGCTGGACGAAATTCCCCAGTCCATGATCGATGCCGTACTCGCCACCGAAGATGCCCGCTTCTATGAGCACCCGGGCATAGATCCCATCGGCATCATCCGTGCCGCCACCGTCTGGGCCGTCTCCGGCCAGGCGCGCCAGGGCGCCAGTACCATTACCCAGCAGGTGGCTCGCAACTTCTTCCTGAGCAACGAGAAGACTCTTGTACGCAAGATCAAGGAAGTGTTCCTCGCCTGGCGCATCGAGCAGAACCTCTCCAAGGACGAGATCCTCACCCTCTATCTCAACAAGATCCCCCTCGGCTACCGGGCATTCGGGGTCGGCGCGGCCGCCCAGGTCTACTTCGGCAAGGAGGTCAAAGATCTGACCCTGGACGAGATCGCCATCATCGCGGGTCTCCCCAAGGCCCCCTCCATGCTGAACCCGATCCGTTCCCCGGAGCGCGCCTTCGCCCGCCGCAACGTGGTACTGGGTCGCATGCTGGAAACCGGCAAGATCACCCAGGCCCAGTATGACGAAGCCTCCAAGATGCCGGTCAAGGCCCGTTTTCACGGTGCCGAAACTACGCTGAACGCCCCCTATCTGAGCGAGATGGTACGCCAGAAGATGGTGGAGCAGTTTGGTGAAGATGCCTACACCATGGGGCTGCACGTCTACACCACCGTCACCGCCAAGCGTCAGCGCGCCGCCCATCAGGCGCTGCTGGACGGTGTCTTCGACTACGACACCCGCCACGGCTACCGTGGCCCGACCGCCTTGCTGTGGAAAGCCGGTGAAACGGCCTGGGACTACGAGCAGATCATGGCCCATCTGGCCAAGCAGCCGACCTATCAGCCCCTGATGGCCGCCGTGGTCACCCAGCTCGGCGACAAGAGCGCCACCCTGGTGCTCAAGAATGGCAAACAGGCCGAACTGGGCTGGAATGGCATCAAGTGGGCGCGTGCCTTCATCACCGACGATCGCCAGGGCTTTGCCCCGAAATCGGCGCGGGATGTACTGAAAGTCGGCGCCCAGATCTGGGTCAGGGAGAAGGGGGAAGAGTTGCTGCTCTCCCAGATCCCCGACGTCAACGCCGCCCTGGTGGCCATGAACCCGCAAGACGGCGCCATCGAGGCCCTGGTCGGCGGCTTCAGCTTCGAGCTCTCCAAGTTCAACCGGGTCGATCAGGCCCGTCGTCAGGTCGGCTCCAACATCAAGCCTTTCCTCTATGCCACCGCGCTGGAGCAGGGCTATACCCTGGCGTCCCTCATCAACGATGCACCGATCAACCAGTGGGATCCTGCCAAGGGCCCCATGTGGCAGCCCAAGAACTCGCCCGCCATCTATGAAGGGCCGACCACATTGCGCCTCGGCCTTGCCAAGTCCAAGAACGTGATGTCGGTCCGCCTGATGCGCGCCATCGGGCTGGATACCTATATCGACGGCCTGACCCGCTTCGGCTTCGCCCGTGATCACATTTCCGCCAACGAATCCCTGGCGCTGGGTGCGGCGGAGTTCACCCCGCTGGAAGTGGTGCGCGGCTACTCGGTGCTGGCCAATGGCGGCTTCCAGGTCACCCCCTACTTCATTACCGAAGTGACTGACAGCTTCGGCACCCCCCTGTTCGAGGCCAACCCGGCCGCCGCCTGCCGCGACTGCGGCGTGCTGGCCGCCGCCGGTCTCGACAGCGCGGATGCCTATGCCAATACCACGGCAGACTGGAAGGCCCAGTGCCCCATCGATCCTGTCGTGCCCAACAACATGGCACCGCAGACCATCAGCGCCCAGAGCGCCTTCCTCATCACCGACACCCTGACCACCGCCATCTGGGGTGGCAATGGCTGGCGTGGTACCGGCTGGCGGGCAGCCCGTGACCTCAAGCGTCACGACATCTCGGGCAAGACGGGGACCACCAACGAATCCCGGGATGCCTGGTTCTCCGGCTATACCCCGAATCTGGTGGCCACCTCCTGGATCGGTTTTGACAACCACCAGCGCGGTCTGGGCCGGGCCGAGTTTGGCGGTGGTGCCGCCCAGCCCATCTGGATTGACTTCATGAAGACGGCTCTGCAACAGGTGCCCGAGCGCAAGATGCCGGTCCCCGAAGGGATCATGCAGGTCCGCATCGATCGTGAAACCGGTCTGCTGACCAATCGCGCCGATGGCAGTACTACGGAGGAGTTCTTCAAGGAGGGCACAGAGCCCACCCGCTACGCGAGCCAGATCTCCGATGGCAACCAGGTGTATGGCGGTGACGATGCGACCACAGACGGTCCCGTCTCCACCGACGACATCTTCTAGGTCCCCCTGGAAACAACAAAAACCGGCGCCCAGGCGCCGGTTTTTGTTTCGGGATGACGAGCGGGCTGCGTCAGCCCAGCAGGGCTTTCATCAGACTCGAGATGCGGGCCGCCAGCTCATTGAAGCAGGGGCGGCGCACCGAGTAGTGACGATAGAGCAGGGAGATGGTGCGCCCCGGCACGGGGTTGATTACCGGGCGATAGCTGACACCCCCCTCCTCCGGGTTGGCGGGCACGGCGAGCCTGGGCACCAGCGTCATGCCGCTGCCAGCGGCGACCATGTTGCGCAAGGTCTCCAGACTGGTGCCCTTGAAGCGCTGATCCTCACCGATGCCTGCGGCAAAACAGAAACCCATCGCCTGATCCCGCAGGCAGTGACCGTCGGCCAGCATCAGCAATTTCTTGCCCTTGAGATTGTGCAGGGGCACCGCCTTGGCGCTCGCCTCCGGGTGATGCTGAGGCACGGCCAGCCACATGGGCTCCTGATAGAGGGGGATGGCGCCAAACCCCTCCATCCCTTCCAGCTCCGCCAGCACGAGGCAATCCAGCTCCCCCTCCTCCAGCCGCTTGAGCAGCACCTGGGTCTGATCTTCGTAGAGGTAGAACTCCAGCTTGGGGAAGTGTTCACGCAGATCCTGGATGATGTGGGGCAGCAGGTAGGGGCCCACGGTGGGAATGAAACCGATGTGGATCTCGCCGGACATGGGCTCGGCGAAGTGCTGGCCTATGCTCTTGAGCTCTCGCGCCTCTTTGAGCACCTTGCGCGCCTGACGGGCCATGGCATCGCCGGCGGGCGTGAACAGCACCTTGCGGGAGGTGCGCTCGATGAGGATCACTCCCAGTTCATCTTCCAGCTTGCGCAGCTGACCACTCAGGGTCGGCTGGCTGACAAAGCAGCGCTCCGCTGCCTTGCGAAAGTGTTTCTCCTCTTCCAGCGCTACCAGATATTCGAGATCGCGAAGGTTCATAGGTACTGCATCCTGCCGTTCAATGAGGCCGATAGCATGCACAAGAACGGTGCGGGGGACAAGGGAGGCGCGCAGACGGGTCTGCCCTCTCCCTCTCCTTTGACAAGCCGCAGGCGATGGGCGAGAGACTCACCCCATCAGGGAGGTGATGTGATCCGCGAACGCCGCTGGCTCTCCCAGATAGGAGGAGACAGGCAGCACAACGACGCGCTCCCCTTGCATCAATCCCAGGGTCGGGAACCCCTGCCCGCCGAGCCGGCGCAGCCACGCCTGGCTTGTGGCCAGATGGCCCACAAGATCGACCCGACCAAAGGCCAGGGCGAATGCTTCCGGTGTCAGCCCCTGCTCCCGCGCGAGCGCCGCCAGCCGTGTCGGGGAACCGACCCATTCCCCATCCCGGTAGTGGGTTTCCTGGATGCGGTGCAACAAGGCAAGGCCGTCGCCGCCAAGCTCGCTCACCGCCAGAACGGCGCGTATGGGCGGCTCGGAGTCGAGGAGCAGTGACTCGTTGAGCAGAAGCTCGTTGAAGTAGCGCTCACCAAAGCGCTGTCCGGTGAGGGCATGGATGCGCTCGTCATGGGGGCGCACATAGTCCCGCAGGGGCTGTCCCATGGCCTGGCGCCTGGCGCCCATCCAGAGGCCCCCCCCATGCAGTTCGATGCGAAGGCCCGGGATCTCGGCAGCGGCTTTCAGCAGGGGGGCGGCGCCATAGCACCAGCCACAGAGGGGGTCATAGACATAATGGAGGGTTGTTTGCGCTTCGTTCATCATCATTCTCGCTTCAATGCTGGATAAAAAACCGGGCCCTCGGGCCCGGAAAAAAACACAGGGATGTAGGCGTCAGGGAGTTACCACTTCATCTCGCCGGTATTGACCTTGGCACCGATGGCCAGGCCATCATCGACCGGCAGGGAGGGGTAAGCCTTCTTCAGCGCTTCAATCAGCTGGCCGGAGTGCTTGGTCTTGGCCAGCTCTTGCTCAAAGCGCTGCACGTAGTCACGGGTGAAGGTCACGGCTTCGGTACCCTTGGGCGCAGTCCCCAGGAAGTGACCCGGCACCACGCGCTCAGGTTTCAGCGCCAGCAGATTGTTCAGCGCCTTGACCCAGTGGCTGCGAGCGGCCTTGGACTGGCTGTCCGCCATCCAGACGTGCACGCCGCTGTAGACCGGCACACCACCAAAGGCCGTCTTGATGGAAGGGGCCCAGAGGTAGGCATTCGGGGTGTTCATCTCTTTGATTTCAATCTTCTCGCCATCCAGCGTCAGGTGGCTGGCCGTCATCACTTGCGGCACGGTAAGGCTCTTGGGTGCATCCTTGCCCAGGATCGGGCCCCAGTAGCTCAGCTTGGCATCCTTGGTCTGCTTGATATGGTCGACCACATGCTGGTCGGCCAGCACCTTGACATCCGGGAACGCCGCCATGACGGGTTCCAGACCGAAGTAGAAGTCGGGGTCACCGGCACTGATATAGACAGTGGTCAGCTTCTTGCCGCTCTTCTTGATCATGTCCACCAGCGCCTGACCATGTTGCACATCGAACTGGGCATCGATCAGGATGGCCTCTTTGTCACCGGTTACCAGTGAGGAGGAGACGGGGAAGATGGCCTTCTCGCCGGGGTTGTAGACGGTCACGGTCAGGGGGGCCGCCAGGGCGGAACCCGTCATCAGGAGGCTGGTCAGGGTCAGGGTACGCAGTGTGTTGTTCATCAGATAACGCTCATCGGTGTGGATTAATGGAATGAGCGCAGTTTATTGCATCACCATCGATACAAATACCGCATAATGGGCGCATCACTGTTGCACAAATCGAGCATATAGGGGCACAAGATGGATAGGCTGACCGCATTGCGGGTCTTTGTCTGCGTAGTGGAACAGGGCAGCCTGAGCGGCGCCGGGGAGAAACTGGAGATGTCCCGCGCCATGGTGTCGCGCTACCTGGCCGAGCTGGAACGCTGGATGGGGGCCAGATTGCTGCACCGCACCACCCGCCGGCTGAGCCTGACCGGGCCGGGAGAAGAGGCGCTGAACCGGGCCAGAGCCATGCTGGCCCTGGGGGAAGAGATGGAACACCTGGCCATCCGCCATGACGAGGCCCCCAAGGGGCAACTGCGCATCACCTGCAGCTACTCTCTCTCCGAAGCCCTGCTGGTCGGGGCGGCGAACGACTACCTGGCCCGTTACCCCGGCACGGCGATCGACATCCTGCTGCTGGACCGGACGGTCAATCTGGTGGAGGAGCGAATCGATCTCGCCCTGCGCATCACCAATGACCTCGATCCCAACCTGGTGGCCCGCAGGCTCGGCACCTGCCACTCGGTGGTATGCGCCAGCCCCGCCTACCTGGCCCGCCATGCTCCGCCGCAGCAGGTGCAGGATCTGGCACTGCACAACTGCCTCACCTACACCTATTTCGGCAAGAGCCTGTGGGAGTTTCTGGGGCCCGATGGTCCCGAATCCGTCCCGGTGAGCGGCAACCTCAGCGCCAACATCTCCAACCTGCTGCTGGCCGCCACCCTGGACGGGGCGGGGATCAGTCTGCAACCCGCCTACTCGGTTCACCCCCATCTGGCAAGCGGCGCCCTGGTCCCCCTGCTCACCCCGTGGCAGCCCAAGCGCCTCGGCGTCTATGCCGTTTATGGCACCCGCAAACAGATGTCCCCCCTGCTGCGCAGCTTCCTCGACTTTCTCGTGGAGCGGATGGCGGACGATCCCCTGTGGCAGGAAGCCCCTCCCTCTCTCTGATCCCTGCGAGCCGCACAAAAAAGGGGCCTCGCGGCCCTAATGCCAGTCAGTTAAGCCTGACTGGCATTGTTTTTACTAGGTTTTCTCGTCGCATACTTCTGTGGTTTGGCT
>NZ_JAPCIQ010000138.1:0-6648 GCF_027707405.1 Aeromonas sp. QDB68
CCCTCTGTGGCGGACCGAAGCACGCAGCAGCACGAGGGACGCCGCTAGCAGAACTGCGTCCTTCAGTAGAAACTGCCCTGGTGCAGCCGAAATCGCAGGAAAGCCGCCGGCAGTCTGCTCCGCGACACCTGGAGTGGTGATGAAAAAGGTCAGCGTGATCAGATAGGTCGCTGCTGACATTAGTGCGCCTAGCGCAGAGAAGAGTGGACGAAATGCACCAAGGATCAGAACGAGACCGGTCGATAACTCGATAACGCCGATGAAATAGCTTTGCCCCTGCGTCCCGAACATGCCGAGCCAATTCATGATCGGGCTGTGTTCGATAAACGGGGCGATACCATAGGCCTCGTACGCTGTGAACTTCATCGCGCCGAACCACAGAAATACGATCACGAGAGCCCATCTAAGCAGGCCAAGATCCCTCCGACCGTGCTCGGGGACAAGAAATTCATAACGGTCGAAAATGCTCATCTAAAATTCCTCAACAGTGGTCCCGTGGGAACGTCACGAACGTCGTCTACGTGCTTCGGGCAGGCGTTGCAGTATATGCGCGACGCATATACTAATAAGCGAGATATGTCGAGCGGCTGGCTCGCGCTTCGCTGCCTCACGAAGCCATCCTCATCGGCGATGCCTTTACCCAGCAAACGCGCGACCTTTGCGGGATTTTGACTTGATGGGGCTGGCGCTCCGGGTGGGCCTATAGCCCGTTGGCAAACGTCCAGCCTGTACGGATGGACGCGGCCCTGGACGAGATAACCATGCCCACCGAAATCGTAGCAGCGATCGGCGAAGGCGCGCTCGCTTATCGAGAGAGCGGCATTCTCTCACTGGCAGATGGCAGAGTATTCTCCGCGTGCCGGCAGTATCGCTATCGCTTGAGCGAGGACAGTGTTGTCGTCGAGTTCGCAGACGGACCTCATATCGGGACGCAGTTCCTCAGCTTGAGTTTCTCGCGGACGGATACCGGGTTGGAAGCGAGTGGCGTCTATGCCTGCGGAGACGACACCTACCATGCAACCTACAGGATTCTGGGGCCGGCGGCCTTTGAAGTGGTCATCATGGTCCAAGGGCCTGCAAAGGCATACGAGCTAGTCAGCCGATATTCCCGGTCGGGATAAATGCTCATGTCAGGAGGGCAAGTCCTCTGTTGCCCTTATCATGGCCGTGAAAGGCAGCGCCGGAATAACTTACCACGCGCTGCAAATCCGAAGACGATTGTCGTCGTCATCAGAAGGTAGGCGACTATCCCACCAGGTGAAAGAGTCGGAACCGCTGCGAGGATCAACCCATCATTCCCGCCGGGTATGAGCGCGATGCCGATACCCATCAATGTGCCGCCGACGACAGATCGCAGAATGCCATTGGCTGTCGGCAGTTGGAGACGCAGATTGCCTTGGCGAAAGGAGGCGGTTAGGGCGCCTGCGATCGAAGAGATCACCGCAGTGAGCGCGACCTCGCCGGCCGGGGACATTCTGAGAGGAAGGGCGCGTTGAATCACGTCTGCGAAGGTCCAGGCCGGCGAGAGTGCATATAGAAGTCCGCCAGTGATACCGAGTCCAATCATCGAAGCGCCGAACGACCAACCCGGCTTTGTTCGCAGAACGCTCTTCGTGGAAACGAAAACGAGTGCCAGCACGAGCACAACTAGGAAGGCTAGGAGAGTAACGAGGCCTGTTGCGCTCGGTTTGGAGATTAAGCTTGGCCATGTTGAATCGTAGCCGAACCTGCCATGGTCGGCAGCCAAGATACCAATCGTTAATCCCAAGGGTAGAGCTAGAAGTCGCATCTCCCCATCCCCAAGCCGCGCCAGCGATCCGAGCAGGCATGTGTCATTAATGAGTGCGCCGAGGCCGAAGGCGATGGCGCCGATGAGCAGGAGGAAATTGATGCTGGTCGAGGGTGCGAGTGTTGCGCCCAGTGTTCCCGTCCAGACTATCGGGACCGCAACCAGGCCTGCCGCTGCCGACGCTGCGAGAAATCCGACGAACATTTTCGGCGGCTGTCTTCTGTGTAACTCATGAGCGGCCACCACTAAACAGGTTCCGCCTTGGTTCGCCGCATATCCGAACCCGAAGGCAAGTACGCATAGAAGAAGTTCGAGCGCAAACGATCCCATTATTTCAAGCCTGCCTGATCATATCGTCAGCCTTCTGATGCGACGTTCCAGCGTGGCGAGCGCCCCGGCTTAGCTTTACCACGGGAAGGCGCGATCCTGCTGTAGCCGCACAGATGGCAAAGGCTGACCGAGCCATCTTTGTCGAAGCCGTTTGCCACAAGGAGCCGCTCCGACAGCATGCCTAGAATGTCGAGGTCATTGGGCGACAGGGGCGAAATACATTCGGAGATCACCTGCTCCCGTGCCTTGAGCAAGGCGTCCGTTATCTTCTTCCCCGAATTGGTGAGGTGAATGAAGCGCGCCCGCCTGTCGGTGATTTGTCTTCGTCGTTCCACCAACTGTTCGCGCTCGAGCCTATCGATCAATCGCACCGTCCCGGCATGAGAAAGCCCGATCGAGGTAGCCAAAACGCTGATCGGCAGTCCGGGCTCCATGCTGAGTAACACCATCACGGCGGTCCCCGGGCCGCTTGGTGAAAACGAGGCCGAGACACTGGCGATGCTGTCTGCAACGGCCAACGCGAGTGCACCTAAATGGTACTTGGCGACCTCAGGCTCCATACCGCAAGAATATATGCTTCGCGCATAGACTTCAAGCGTGTGAAAATGTATGACCGCCGCATGCATCTATGACAGATTCGGACATGGTCATGCTCATTGAGGGGCTCAGCTCGGATTCCACATCTGAGATCAACGGACGTGCTCGTTCCCCAGGCGCTAGCGGGGGTGGGCTCGATGAAAGTGGACGTGCATGGGTGCCGCTCACCGGGCGCAGGCGGTTCGCCGATGAGACCGCCGGTATGATCGGACGGGTCTCATGCCCGACCTGACTCTTGATCTCCGATACCTGAAGTACGCCGTTCAGGTCGCCGAGGCCGGCAGCTTCCGCCGAGCGGCGGAGCGCCTATCGATATCGCAATCCACCGTCAGCCGACGTGTGCAGCTGTTTGAGCGCCAACTTGGCTTTTCTCTCTTCAAGCGTACGCGAGCGGGGGCAGGGCTGACTCCAGAAGGTGAGCGCTTCCTTCAACAAGCGGTGGTGGGAGCGCGCTACCTTCGTAACGCCGCAACGGAGATCCGCTCCGCGCGGAAACTCAAGACCGGGCTCGTGAGGTTTGGAATGCTTGAAGCGTTCCCGGCGTGCCCGATCATCAACATTCTCTCGGCATTCAGAAATAGACATCCGACGATCGAGGTAAAGCTTGAGGAAGGCACTTCAGAAGAAAACACTTTGGGGGTGAAGCGCGGATTACTGGACGCAGCAATCAGCCTGAGTGCGAGCAAGAGCCCTCAGTTCCAAGTTCGACGTCTCTGCGAACCAGATCTGTTCGTGGCATTGTCCCCGCTTCACGAGTTGGCAGCACGGCCACAGCTGTCGTGGGAGGACGTTTGTGACGAAGTCTTCCTCGTTCGCTCGGATGGCGCTGGGCGTGAGCTCGCTGGCATACTCCGGCGCATGGTGGGCGCCGGAGACGGAGCGGTTCAACTCTCGATCCAACAAGTCAGCCGAGAAACCCTGCTGACGATGGTCGAACAGGGCTTCGGCTTGACCATCACCAGCGTGATCTACCGGCCGGATATCGCGTTGATCCCGCTCCCATCGGCGCGGGCGCCGACGGCCGCTATAATTTCTTCCAGTGACAACGACAACCCGACTCTGCCGCTGCTGCTGAAGTGTTTCGACACCCCCTCTAGAGCGGGGACCACGGATTAATCGGCGCTCCCCGGCGTCAACGTTCGCCTGGCTTTGGCGAAGCCACGGTCTGTCGCGATGAACCGTTGTAACATCGGGACGATTAACCGAGCTGGGTCAACAGCGGACTGACCTTGCTCTCGGCCCAATAGGTGGGCGTAGTCAACAAGGTCCTGGTGGAGAGCTGCAGGTAGCTCGACCTGTACCTTAAGCGGCTTGTCGTCCGCGATGGGGCCTAGCTTAAGCTTCGACATCATCACCCTCCATATGGCTCCAGTACCAAGTCTCGCGTCACGAGAACGCGCACGGGAAATCCGGGCCGAATAGTGATCGTGGGCGCGACGTTGAGCTGACGCCTCACAATCTGCTGCCCTGCGTCGTTGATGGTGTCCTGCCCACCGTTCCGGATCGCCTGAACGAGCTGATCGTCGTTGTCGACCGCGAGTTCGGCGCCGACGCTCAGCAGTGTCGACAATCCCGCAGCCTTGGCCAGATCCCACCAATGGTAATCGACGCCATCCTGCAGCCCGGCGAACCCTTCAGCGTCAGCACCAGGCTGGCGCTCGAGAACGATCGAGCGCCCGTTCGGGAAGACGAGCCGAGTCCAGACGAGCAGGACTCGGCTCTGGCCGAACTGCACGTTGTTGTCGTACTGCCCGACCACACGAGTGCCTTGCGGCACAAGCAAGATACGGCCGGTTGGGCTGTCGTAGATGTTTTCGGTGACCTGCGCGGTGATCTGGCCGGGTAGATCGGATCGGATGCCGGTGATCAGCGCCGCGGATATCACTGCTCCCGCCTGAAGGACGTTCGGCGATACTGGCGCAGCGACGCGATCGGGCGCAACCGTCCTGCGATCGGCCGCGGCGTTCAGAAACGCGTTCTGCCGGTCCTGCGCCGAGGGCGTGGCGGGCGGCGGAGCGAGGCCAATGCTCGCCAAATCCGGCACCGGCGCGAGCGCTGGGGCAGCTCCCGCAGCAGCGGGTGTGCCCCGGCTTTCCGATCCGGAGAAGAGACGGCTGGTGCGCGCGGTCTCGATTTCCTGAAGGCGGCGCTGCTCTTCCGGGCTGATGCCGGGATTGGGCGTGGCCGTCCCGGGTGTGGGCACCGGCTGTCCGCGATCCTGGGTACTAAGGATCGGCCGGCCGAGGTCACCGGGAAGAGGGGGACCGAGCTGTGGCACGCCACTGTAATCTCGCGGCAGGCCGGCCAGTCCGTCAGCGGTCGAGCGGTTCTCGGTCGAATAGAGTTCGTCGTTCGGCCGACCGGCGTCGCGGGTCTGAAGCGCGTAGATCAGCGCACCTCCGAGCCCGACGCTGGCGACAAGACCGAGGCCGGCGAGAACCTTCCGCGACAACCGGGTGACGCGGGGCGGTTCGGCCCGCAGCCGCATCGGCGCAGGCCCGACCGGCTCGCCGGTCAGGGGCTGCGCATCGTCGTCCGGCACTTCCTCAATCCGGGGCGGGTTCTCGCTCACGAGGTCGGCCTCCCGTCTGTGCGGACGATCCTGACGCGCTTCTGCTCGCGGCCGGAGCCGAAGCGAAGTTCGGCAGCCGCGAACAGACGATCAACGATCATGTGGTGGCCGCGAACGCGATAGTTCACGAGCTCAGAGGTGTTGCCCTCGGGGCCGACGACGAAGAGTGGCGGCATCTCGCCCTGACCGATGCCGCGCGGAAACTCGATAAAGACCTGGCGTCCGTCGTCGAAGGCGCGCAGCGGTCGCCACGGCGCACGGTCGCCCTCGATCGCATAGCGGAAGTTGACGTTCGCGAGATCGACGCCGCTCGCCACCGGCTGGGCCGCCTGCGCCTCGGCGTTCTGACGGCGCAGCGCAATGAGCTGGTCTTGCGGATACTGCCATGAGACCGACGCCATATAGGTGCGCTCTGTCGAGCGCAGCTCCATGTGATAGGTGCGCATGTTGGTGTTGATGACGAGGTTTGTCATCAGGTCGGCGCGGGTGGGCTTTACTAGGATGTGGATCTGGCGCGTTGCCCCCGATCCGCTCTCGGTGTCGCCGATGATCCAGCGCACTGTGTCGCCGGCGGCCACCGGGCCTGCGCCGACAAGCTGCTCCCCGGGTTGGAGCGCGATGTCGGTGATCTGCCCGACGGCGGTATAGACTTGATAAAGCGCCCCTTGAGTCCACGGGTAGACCTGCATCGAGTTAATGAAGCCGTCGCGCACCGGCTGGACTCGTGCCGCCTCGTTTGCCTGGTTGACGCGAGCGGTCGGATTAGAAGGCTCCGGGGCACGCCGCGTCTCCTCCACACGCTGCAATTGGCCAGGCAGCGGCAGCGGCCGGGGCAGCTCGACCACGGTGACCGGCGCGGGTGGATCGACGGTCTGCACCGCCGGAGCCGCATTGTCGTAGGAAATCTCCGGCGGCGGATTGGTGGTCGCGCAGCCCGCGAGCGCGGTCGCCGCTAGCAGAACGACCGGGAATGCGGCTCTACGGAGAGCCGGGAGTACGTGTGTGTGTGAAGCCGGGTTTCCGGCTTTACGGAAATACGGCTTCATTGCCCAAGCTCCCGTGACCAGTTGATGGCGTTGACGTAGATGCCGAGCGGGTTCGCCCTGAGCCGGTCGGCGTTTCGGGGGATCTGCACGACGATCGTCAGGATCGCGGTCCAGCGCGTGGTCTCGGCGAGCTGGCCATTTTCGTATCGGCGCTCGACCCAGGCGACGCGGAAGCTGTCCGGGGACGCGCGGATGACGCTGGAGACGTCGACAGCGACCTGCTGCCGGCCGACCCGTGTAAAGGGGTCGTTGGAGCGGGCGTAGTCATTGAGCGCCATGGCGCCGCGGTCAGTCGTGAAGTCGTAGGCGCGCAG
>NZ_JAPCIQ010000139.1:0-6593 GCF_027707405.1 Aeromonas sp. QDB68
AGAGGGACTCGAACCCTCACATCCGTGGGACACTAACACCTGAAGCTAGCGCGTCTACCAATTCCGCCACCTTCGCATCACTGCGGTGGGGGATTCTATAGAGTTTTGGGGGGGCGTCAACAGCCAAAGGGGACTTTTTTCGCTGTTGACGGATAAAGGCGTGCCAAGGGCACAAAACTTCAGCAATCGGCGTCAGACGGTGGCCAGCGCATCCTGATACATCTGTTCGTACAGGATGACGGAGTCTGCCCAGTCGAAGCGGGTGTTCATGGCGTGGTGCTGCACACGGGCAAAACGTGCCGGCTCCTGCAGATAATGGAGCAGGCTGCGGCGCATGGCATCGAGCAAGGTGCTGGCAGTGGGATCGTTGAAGCAGAAACCGGTCGCGTGCGTCGGGTCGGCATCCCAGTCCACGACGGTATCTTTCAATCCGCCGACAGCCCGAACCAGGGGCAGGGTGCCATAGGCCAGACTGTACATCTGGTTGAGCCCGCATGGCTCGAACAGAGAAGGCATCAGGAAGAAGTCGGCGCCGGCCTCCACCAGGTGGGCCAGACGGTCGTCATAGGCATTGATGAAGGCAAACTTGTCGGGATGCTGCTGGGCAATGCTTTGCAACTGGGCGGCGAGAGAGGGATCACCGGAGCCCACGATCACTACCTGGACCTGATGTTGCAAGAACTTGTCTAGCGCCGGGATGAGCAGGTGTACTCCTTTCTGCTCGGTCAGTCGACACACCATGCCATAGATGGGGAGGTTGCCGACGGGGAGCCCCGTCTCCTGCTGCAGGATGCGCTTGCAGGTGTGTTTGCCATCCAGGTTGTCGGCATCATAGGTGGCGGGCAACAGAGGATCGAAGGCGGGATCCCAGTCCTGATAGTCACAGCCGTTGAGGATGCCACGCAGGTCAGCAGCCCGCTGCTGGAATACGCTGGCCATGCCGTGAGCGCCCAGGTGCGTCAGCAGCTCGCTGGCGTAGTTGGGGCTGACCGCATTGATCTTGTCTGCGTAGAGCACACCGCACTTGAGCAGATTGATGTGACCATAGTCGTAGTTGATGCGCTGCTCGTAGTCGTGGATTTCCGGCACGGCCCAGAACTGCTGGCGATCGAATACCCCCTGAAAGGCCGCGTTGTGAATGCTGATGACCGACCGGGTGCGCTGGAAGAAGGGGTTGTGGGCATGACGGGTTTTCAGCAGCAGCGGCAGCAGACCGGTGTGCCAGTCGTTGCAGTGGGCGATGTCGGGAGCGAAACCCAGCTGTTCGCACGCATGCAGAGCCGCCGCGGCCAGAAAGGCAAAGCGTTCACCGTTGTCGGGATAGGCCTGGTTGTTCTCGGCATAGAGCTGGGGGCGGTCGAAATAGTGCGGGCAATCGAGCAGATAGACGCAGATCCCGTCCAGTTCCAGCTGATGGATGCGATAGCTGATATCACTGCGATCCTGGGGGGTGGGGAGCCAGCGCGAGGCGAGGAGGGTGGCCTCGTCCCGGCGCTTGATGGTCTTGTAGAAGGGCATAATGATGCGCACATCGTGCCCCTGACGGGCGAGATGCTGCGGCAGGGCCTTGGCCACATCCGCCAGGCCCCCGGTCTTCACCAGCCCCTCAACCTCCGAGGCTACAAACAGGATTTTCAGTGGGTTAATAGCCAACTCTTGCTCCCTTAGGTACCACGACGATACCGCCTTCGGATACGGTAAACCGCTCTCTGTCATGGTCCAGATTCTCACCGATCACGGTGCCGGGTGCAATTTCAACGTTTTTGTCGATGATGGCGCGGCGAATGGAGCAACCTTCGCCGATTTTCACATCCCCCAGCAGCACGGATTCACTGATGTGGCTGCAGGGGCCTATGTTGCAGCGAAATCCCAGTATGGATCGCTGGATCTGGCTGCCCTGAATGAAGCAGCCACCGGAGATCAGGGAGTTGGCGATCTTGACCTTGCAGTCGTCGGTATCGATGAAGGTGGCGGGGGGCAGGGGCGGGTAATGGGTGTGCAGCGGCCACTTGCGATTGTAGAGAGAGAAGGGGGCATCGTCGGCCACCAGGTCCATGTGTGCCTGCCAGTAAGAGTCGAGCGTCCCCACATCGCGCCAGTAGACGTTGGGCTTCTCGCCCGGGATCACGTTGGTGCTGTAGTCGTAGACATACACGGGGGCACGGGGGAACAGGCTGGGAATGATGTCCTTGCCGAAATCGTGACTGGAGTTCTCCTCGGCGGCATCCCGCTTGAGCTCCCGATAGAGGGCCTCGGTCTCGAAGATGTAGTTGCCCATGGAGACCAGGGCCTGGGTGGGGTCGCCGGGGATGTGTTTCGGGTGACGGGGCTTTTCTTCAAAGCCAATCATGCGCCCTTCCTGATCCACCTCGATCACCCCGAAGGCGCTTGCTTCCTCGATGGGCATGCGCAGTGCCGCGACGGTCAGGGCGGCCGCTTTCTGCTTGTGGAAGCTCACCATCTGGCTCACGTCCATCTTGTAGATGTGATCGGAGCCGAAGATGCAGACGTGCTCGGGGTCGGAGATCTCGATGAAGCGCAGGTTCTGGTAAATGGCGTCTGCGGTGCCGTCATACCAGCGTTTGCCCATTCGCATCTGGGCCGGAATGGGATCGATGAAGCGATCCGTGATGCCGACGATGTTCCAGCCCTTCTTCATGTGCAGATAAAGGGACTGGGACTTGAACTGGGTGAGTACATAGATGCGCAGGAAGTCGGCGTTGACGAAGTTGTTGAGCACGAAGTCGATCAACCGGTAACTGCCGCCAAAGGGTACGGAGGGTTTGCTGCGGGTGGTGGTCAGCGGTTGCAGTCGGGTACCTTCACCGCCTGCCAGTATCATGGTGAGTATGCCTGCCATCGTCGTTCTCTCCCTGAGATCATGATGTTGAAAAGGTTTTCATGTTGCTGCGAAAAAAACACCCCTAAAGGGGTGGTAAACGTTTTCCTGGTACCTTAACAGATCCCGTCTGGCACTCTCTACTTGTTTTATTACAACCGTTGCACTTCTTTAAGCTTTGCTCAGATACACCTTGAATTTGGCATCGCCCGCGATCACCTCGGTCTGTTTGAAGTGCGCATCCAGTATAGGCTGGTATCGCAGGAAGGCATTGGCGACTATGGTCAGGGCGCCATTTGCGGTCAGGTACTCAGGTGCCTTTGCCAGGAAGGTTTCGGTGGCGGCGTAGAAGGTCTTGAGCCCGGCATGGAAGGGGGGATTCGAGACAATCTGTTGGAATGTTTCGGCAATGTCGGAATAGACATCGGAGGCATGAACACGTCCGCTCAGACCGTTGACCGCCAGGGTTCGGCGGCTGGACTCCAGTGCCAGGGCATTGATATCCACCATGGTGACGGCCAGGGCCGGGTTGCGCTTGGCCAGCACGGAACCGATGACGCCGGCGCCGCAGCCAAAGTCGAGCAGCTTGCCCGTTACGGGGGGGAGGCTCGCCAGCAGCATCTGGGTGCCGAGATCCAGGCCGTCTGCACTGAAGACCCCGGGCAGGGCCATGACGGTCAGGGTGGTGTCGCCCGCCTGGCACTCATAGCGACTGAACCAGGCGTCCAGCTCGAAGGGAACGACCGGTTTGTCGAGCGTGCCGTGGTAGAGAGAGCAGCGGCGCGCAGAGTCGCGCTTGATCGGTTTCTCGCCATAAGGTGCCAGCAGCTTGTCTGCCCCGTTGATGCCGCCCCGGTTCTCGCCGGCGAGGAACAGGTCGGCCCCGCTTTCGAGCAGCGGCGTCATCATGGCCAGCAGGTATTGCGCCTCGGCCTTGGCCTTGGGCATCAGCAGCAGCAGGGCATCGAATCGGGGGGCGCCCCCCAGCTGGTGATCGAACAGGATGGCGTCTCCCAGAGCGGCCTGCTGGCTGCGGTAATAGCAGTAATCCGTGGTGAAGACGGTCAGGCCTTGTGCCAGCTCGGCCAGTTGACGAGGATAATCATCCTCCAGGGCACCGCACACCAACAGCTGCTTGCCGAAAAAGAGGGCTTGGTTACGTTCCAGCATCTGACTGACGGCACTGACAGGACGGCTCATTGGGTCTCTCCACGCATTTTTGGGCGGCCATTATACATGGCCGCTTTCGCCTTGACATTTATGCCGTGTTCCCGAAATATGCCCAGACGCCTTATTTACCCAGAGATGATGCAATGCGGTCATGCGTATCGAAACGAAAGCATAAACACAGCCTGACAATCGGGCCTGCTGGCGTGCGCGCGTAACCTCTCATCCCTGAGACGATTCAAGCCCCGGTAGCGACTCCCGTACCGGGGCTTTTTATTGACCAATCCATCTGTTTAGGAGAAGGAAATCCCATGTTTCAAGGTTCGATAGTTGCCCTGATCACCCCATTTCGACAGGGCCAGCTGGACGAGGCCGCACTGGCTCGCCTGGTGGAGTGGCACATAGAGCAGGGAACCCATGGCATAGTGCCGGTCGGCACGACCGGGGAGAGCCCGACCCTGACCCACGATGAGCATTGCCGCGTGGTGGAGCTGGTGGTCAAGCTGGTGGCCGGGCGCATTCCCGTGATCGCAGGTGCAGGCTCCAACAACCCGGTTGAAGCCATTGAATACACCCGCTATGCCGAGCAGATGGGAGCGGATGCCACCCTGCATGTGGCCGGTTACTACAACCGCCCCAATCAGGAAGGGCTCTACCACCACTTCAAGGCGGTGCACGACGCCACCACCAAACCCATCATCGTCTACAACATTCCGCCCCGCGCCATCGTTGACGTGCAGCCGGCGACCCTGGCCCGTCTGGCCGAGTTGCCGCGCATTGCCGGCGTGAAGGATGCCACCGGTGATCTGGCCCGCCCCTGGGTTGAACGCCAGCTCATCAAGAAGCCGTTTGCCTGGCTCTCCGGTGAAGATGCCACCGCCGTGGCCTACAACATCGGTGGTGGCCAGGGTTGCATCTCGGTGACGGCCAACGTGGCCCCCAAGCTGGTGGCCGAGGTGCAGAACCTGGCGCTGGCCGGTGAGTGGCAAGCTGCCCGCGAATTGCAGGACAAGCTCATTCCGCTGCACCAGGCCATGTTCGCCGAGCCGAGCCCCGCAGGGGCCAAGTATGCGGTCTCTCTGCTGGGTCTGTGCAGCGAAGAGTGCCGTCTGCCGGTGATGCCGCTCTCCGAGGCCACCCGCGAGCGCATCCGCAGTGCCATGCAGGCATTGAATCTGTTGTAAAAACTGGGCTCTGGATCTCGCTTTTGATTGCCCGGTCAATTAATGGCCGGGCTTTGCCGATATACTCGCTTGGATACAACCAAGGATGATTTGGCATGGAAGAATGGGATCCGGAGCACTTCACCAGTTTTGAACATCTCTGTGAAGTGACCTTGTCTGCGGTCAGGGAAAAAACAGAGGCTGAACAGATCTATCTGTGGCTGCGTGCTCCGACGCCCCAGCTCTATCACTATCGCCCGGAACAGGGTCTGCTCTGCCTGAGCGCCGACATCCTCTCTTCCCTCGAATTGCCCATCCTCTTCATCGAACGTTCCCTTGCGCTCGGCCAGTTGCTGGTGGAGCCCATCGCGCCGACCCGTGCCATCTGGGAGCGGGAGAGCGTCGAACCCGAGATCCCGCGCCTGCGCGCGAGCTTCCCCCTCAAGCGTCACAAGGGGCTGGAGGCCGTGGTCTATCTGGAAACCCGCCGTCGTCTAGATCGCCTGCCAAGACGCCAGCAGCAGAGCATCCAGCTGCTCATGCATTATCTCGCTGCCGAGCTCGAGAGTCGGCGACTCGCGGGACAGGTGGATCTGGAGCGGGATCAGCGGCTCCACACCCAGGCAGACCTCGTGCGCAGCCAGGCCCTGCAGGACTCTTTCCTCAGCATGCTGCAGGCGCTGCATCAGGTGGGGGTCAAGCTCTCCCGCTGCGAGAGCGAGGATCGTTTGCTGCACGACGCGGTGGCACTGGCCCGCCAGGAGTTGCAGTTCGATCGCATCGCCATCTTCCTGACTGACAGTGAATTCAAGACCATGCACGGTACTTGGGGGACCAACGAGGCGGGTGAGCTCATCGACGAGCGCCATTTCATCAGCCCCATTCCGGATCATCCCACGGTGCAGGAGGCGCTGCGTCGCAAGGACTATGTCCTGGTGCTGGAGGACACGCCTCTCTATTACGAGAAGCAGGAGGTGGGTCGCGGCTGGAACGCCATGGTGTCGCTCTGGGATGGGAGTACCCCCATCGGCTGGATCGCCGCCGACAACCTGCTCTGGCGGCGCCCCCTCAAGGCGTATCAGAGCGAGATCTTCAAGCAGTATGCCGCCGTGCTCTCCCAGTTGCTGATCCGCCAGCGCACCCAGGAGAAGCTTGAGCGCTTCAATCGGGAGCTGGAGCTGAGGGTGCAGGAGCGGACCCGGCAACTGGCCGATACCAACCGGGCGCTGGAGGAAGCCAACCGGCGCCTCTCTCTGCTGTCTCTGGAAGATCCCCTGACTGGCATCGCCAACCGCCGCCAATGGGACATCACCATGGAACGGGAGTGGGAGCGGGCTCGCCGCCATCAGGTATCTATTCACCAGGACGGGGTTGACGGCATCAGTTCTGCCGGGATGGGATAATCTGTCTTCTCGATGCACGCC